>CALZJL010000304.1 GCA_945787625.1 uncultured Prevotellaceae bacterium | reverse complement strand
GGGCGTTTCGCTGGTGGTATGCTGGATCGTAATGGTCTGCGTCCGTCGCGTTATACGATCACGAAGCAGGGGTTGATGGTCGTGGCGAGCGAGGTGGGGGTCATGGATTTTGAGCCTGGCGATGTGGTGAGCAAGGGTAGGCTGCAGCCGGGCAAGATTTTGCTGATCGATACTTTGGAGGGGCGTATTTATTATGATGGCGAGATCAAGGAGAGGTTGGCTCATGAGCATCCTTACCGTCATTGGCTGTCGACGAATCGTATTCAGCTTGAGAAGCTCAAGAGTGGTCGTAAGATTGAGAATGGGGTGGCTGACTATGAGAGGAAGCTGCGTGCTTTCGGCTTTGGTCAGGAGGATATTGACCGTACGCTTATTCCTATGTGTACTACGGGGCAGGAACCTGTGGCTGCTATGGGTAATGATACGCCGCTGGCGGTGATTAGTGATCGTCCGCAGATTTTGTTTAACTATTTCCGCCAGCAGTTTGCGCAGGTCACGAATCCGGCTATAGATCCTATTCGTGAGGAGCTGGTGATGTCGCTGACGGAGTATATCGGTCGTGTGGGGAGCGGTGTGCTGACGCCTGATGAATCGAACTGTAAGATGGTGCGTCTGCCTCAGCCTGTGCTGACTAACACGGATTTGGATATGTTGTGTAATATCCGCTACAAGGGTTTCAATACGGTTAAGTTGCCTATCTTGTTTGATCCGTGTAGGGGTGAGAGTTCGCTGCGTAGCGAGCTTGATGCGCTGTGCAAGAGGGCTGAGGAGAGCGTGGACGAGGGGGTGAATTATATCATTCTGAGCGACCGCGATGTCGATGCGAAGCATGCGGCGATTCCTTCACTGCTGGCTGTGAGTGCTGTGCATCATTATCTCATCAGTGTGGGCAAGCGTGTGCAGACGGCTCTGATTGTGGAGAGTGGTGAGATTCGCGAGGTGATGCACGTTGCGCTGCTTTTGGGCTATGGCGCGAGTGCTATCAATCCGTATATGACGTTTGCGGTGCTTGACAATCTGGTTCGTAATCATAAGATTCAGGAGGAGTACCAGACGGCTGAGAAGAACTATATCAAGGCGGTCAACAAGGGTCTGAAGAAGATTATGTCGAAGATGGGTATCTCGACGATTCGTTCGTATCGGGGTGCTAAGATTTTTGAGAGTATCGGCTTGTCGGAGGGGCTGCTGAGGAAGTATTTCGGCACGGAGGTGAGCACGGTGGGGGGTATCGGTCTGCGTGACATTGCGCGTGAGTATGCGGCTCTGAATCGTGATGCTTTTGGCGTGGAGCGTGGGGCTGATGATATCTTGCCTAACAATGGGCTGTTCTCTTTCCGCAAGGATGGTATCGCTCATGCGTGGAATCCGGAGGCGATTGCTGAGTTGCAGATTGCTACGCGACTTGGCTCGTACGCTAAGTTTAAGCAGTGGGCCAAGAAGGTGGATCATAAGGAGAAGCCTGTCTTTCTGCGCGATTTCCTGACGTTCAAGAAGGCTGAGACTCCGACTCCGCTCGACGAGGTGGAGGGTGTGGAGAGTATCGTGCGACACTTCGTGACGGGGGCTATGTCGTTTGGTGCGTTGAGCATTGAGGCTCATGAGGCTTTGGCTTTGGCTATGAACCGCTTGGGTACTCGTAGCAATACGGGTGAGGGCGGCGAGGATAATGCCCGCTATCATTCTATGGTGGACGGGGTGAGCCTCAATAGCAAGACGAAACAGATTGCTTCGGGTCGCTTCGGGGTCACGGCTGAGTATCTTGTCAATGCTGAGGAGATTCAGATCAAGGTGGCTCAGGGTGCTAAGCCTGGCGAGGGTGGTCAGCTGCCGGGGTTTAAGGTGAACAAGATTATTGCTAAGACGCGTAATGCTATTCCTGGCATCACGCTTATCTCTCCCCCACCCCATCATGATATCTATAGTATCGAGGATCTGGCGCAGCTTATTTTTGATCTCAAGAATGTCAATCCTGAGGCTGCTGTGAGTGTGAAGCTGGTGGCTGAGAGTGGCGTGGGCACGATTGCTGCTGGTGTGGCTAAGGCTAAGGCTGACCTTATCGTCATCTCGGGTGCTGAGGGTGGTACGGGGGCTTCGCCTGCGAGCAGTATGCGCTTTGCTGGCATTTCGCCTGAGATTGGTCTGGCTGAGACGCAGCAGACGCTGATGCTCAATGGGCTGCGCAATCAGGTGCGCTTGCAGACTGACGGTCAGCTCAAGACGGCTCGCGATGTTATCATCATGGCTATGCTTGGGGCGGACGAGTTCGGCTTCGGCACGTTGCCTCTGATTGTTCTGGGCTGTGTCATGATGCGTAAGTGTAATACTAACACTTGCCCTGTAGGTGTGGCTACGCAGGACGAGAGGCTGAGGGCGAAGTTCCGCGGTCGTGCTGAGTATGTGGTGAACTTCTTTACTTTCCTTGCCCAGCAGACTCGCGAGTATTTGTCTGAGATTGGGGTGAGGAATCTCAAGGATATCATCGGACGTACGGACTTGCTTCA
>CALZJL010000303.1 GCA_945787625.1 uncultured Prevotellaceae bacterium | reverse complement strand
TCATCGTCAAAAGTCTCGATAGGCTATCATACAAAGGAAAAGCAATAACATTCATTCTAATGCTGTCAGCATACTCTACACTCGTATACCTTCTCCCCGTAGAACACAGCCGTGGCAAAGACAAGCATATCGATACCATTGATACTCCTGACGGCATGGTTGTGTGACAAGTATTTCTTAGGAATCTGGAAAAAGGGATATGAGACATAATAGTAGGCATCGAGCAATCTTTTATACAGTTTTCCAACAAAAACTCGCAAAAAATCTCAAAAAGGTGTATTTTGGTGCTGCAAAAAATCTCAAAAAGGTGTATATTTGTACCAGCAAAAATCTCAAAAAGGTGTAAGAGGTGTTATTATGAAGCGCAAAATATATCAGCAACTCCTTGATTGGAAGGAGAAAAGGAATGGAGAAGTGGCACTACTTATAGAAGGAGCGCGACGCATTGGAAAGAGCTATATCGTAGAAGAGTTTGCAAAGAAAGAGTATGAGACATACATTCTCATCGACTTCAACAAGGCTCCCCAGATGGTCAGAGACTGGTTTGACCTCTATCTCGAAGACCTCGACACGCTGTTCCTCTATCTGAGTCAGCACTACAAAGTAAGACTCCACGAGCGCAAGTCACTCATCATTTTTGACGAAGTCCAGCTGTGTCCCAGGGCACGAACCGCCATAAAATTTCTGGTAGCAGACAGAAGGTACGACTATATTGAAACAGGTTCCTTGGTAAGCATCAAAAAAAACACACAAGGCATCGTACTCCCATCAGAAGAACGTCATATACAGATGTACCCTATGGACTTCGAAGAGTTCCTATGGGCTACAGGAAACGACATGCTGATGGACTTGATACGAAAAATGTACACAGAGCGCAAACCAATGGGTCAGGCATTCCATCGTCAAGCCATGGACGCCTTTCGTCTCTATATGATAGTAGGAGGAATGCCACAAGCCGTCAAGAAATATGTCGAGACCAAAGACTTCGATGCCGTAGATACCGCCAAACGAGATGTGTTGACCATCTATCGCAACGACATCTTCAATTATGCCGTCGAGATAGCAGACAAGGTGGCATCAATCTATGACCAGATACCACCTCAGCTTTCCAAGCACGAAAAAAAGTTCCGCCTCTCTGCCCTAAAGCCCGGTGCAAAATATCGTGATTGGGACGATGCCTTCTTTTGGCTGAAAGACGCAGGGGTTGTCAACATCTGCTACAATTCTACAGAGCCCAACATAGGGCTGAAGATGAACGAAGACCGCACGACATTGAAGTGCTATATGAACGACACTGGACTGCTGGTCAGTCACGCATTCGACGAAAAGGGCATAGTCTCATCAGAGATTTACCAGAAACTACTCTTCGGGAAGTTGGAAGTGAACGAAGGAATGCTCATTGAGAATATCGTAGCTCAAATGTTGACAGCCAGCGGCAACAAGCTCTTTTTCTACAGCAAGTCATCAGAAGAAGCCGAGGAACGTATGGAAATAGACTTCCTTCTCCAAAAAGACAAAGTGACCAGCCGCCACAATATCCGCCCGATAGAAGTGAAGAGTGGCAAGAACTACACATTGTCCTCCCTCACAAAATGTATGAAGAGGTTTGGCGAGAATATGACCACCCCAACTATTTTACATGTAGCCGACTTAAAAGTAGAAGGAGAGGTTACATATCTCCCTCTTTACATGACTCCATTATTATGAAGCGCAAAACACCCCACCAAACAACCAAACCACGCCACCCGAGGGGGTCACTATGATAGTTTTGTGATTTGTGATTTGTGAAAAGACAGGCGTCAGCCTCGCGCCTTTTCCTTTCATGGCAAGCAACCCTGTTCACGATTTCAACTTTTACGTGTGAGACCAGATTGTCTTCTTGCTATACTTCGTCTTTTCACAAATCACAAATCACAAAACTCAAAGCCACCCTCCCTCCGGGGAGGTTTTGAGGTTTTAAGGTTTTACACCTCAAACCACGGAACCGAGTAGAAAGAATGACCAAAACCATCAAAAAGACCTAACCTTATAACCTCATAACCTAAAAACCTTATAACATCATACATTATATATAAATAAAAATTAATAATGTATTATTTTAACCTTATATACGCGCGAGAGAAACAGGGAGGAGGGGGGTGGCTACGAGTTTTGTGATTTGTGATTTGTGAAAAGACGAATTCTGCGTTTTTATTATTCTCGGGTCCTGTTTGATTAATTCGCGCTTCGTGTTTTGTTAATTTGTTGTTTGGTTGTTTGGTTGTTTGGTTGGTTGCATCGTGATTCACGGGAAATGCGCACAATCCCGAACTCATCCCGAAGGCTTAGTCTTACAAATGTTGTTTAGTTGTTTGGCTATTTTGTGGTTTAGTTAGTTCTAACGAACGTCAAACAACCAAATAACTAACCAGCTAACCAAAGAACCAACTAAACAACCAAACAACAAAGAACCAACGTTTCCGATAAGCGAGAGCAGAGAAAGCTTGCTTACTCTGCCGAGCG
>CALZJL010000302.1 GCA_945787625.1 uncultured Prevotellaceae bacterium | reverse complement strand
CGGCCGACATGATATAACTGCGAGGATTGGGGTAATACATATATAGTGGTAGATTGAGGATTGTTGCTCTCCCGACATGAAGCAATACCTCGCTCCACCAAGGGAAATCCTCATAGTTGATGCCCTCCACGAAGCGGATTCCTCTGATTAGCTCTGCCCTATACATACACCTCCACACCTGGCAATGTTTAACCATCCACTTCCTATCCACCCCACGAGGGTGTGAATACTCAGTAGCGTAGTTAAAAATGTCATCTGTCACGATAAAGTCGGGATTGTCATAATACCTGAACGAGGGGGCGGTCTCGGGCAAGTGAAGGAAATGTCTGATGACATTGCGCGTGCGATACCAACGATCATAAGTGAAAGCGACTATATCACTACCATCGCGCAAGGCTGCTCTCACGCACAACTCCAAAGCCTGCGGATGAAGAAAATCGTCAGAGTCCAAGAACATCACAAACTGCCCCGAGACTATCTCCATACCCGTATTTCTTGCAGACGAAAGCCCTCCGTTTTGCTGGCGCACGACCCTAAACCTCTTGTCTTTCGAAGCAAAATCCAAAGCAATAGAGCCAGAAGAGTCCGTGCTGCCGTCATCGACAAGGATAGCTTCCCACTCATCGTAAGACTGGGCGATGAGACTCTCCAACGCACGAGCCAGATACCTCTCCACATTAAATACTGGGACAATGATGCTGACCAAACTATTCATACCTCAAGCCCATCTGTTGTGAGACCAAAGCCACAATTCCGGCTGGCGTCTGATTGTAATCTCAAGCATACGCCAATATAGGCGTGTCAGCGGATAAGTCTCGTCCTTCAAATCGTCGGGTATCACCATCTCCTTGAAAGTGAAACGATAGTGTCCGCGAGCAGTACGCTCTATGTCCAAATACACCACTTCACCGCCCAATTTTGAAGCAAACTCCTCAGCCCCAGGGATAAAGCCTGTACGTTGTGATAAGAACGTCGTCCACCCCTTAGCCGGAGAGTCAGGTCTTTGGTCGCTGATAAGTCCGATTAGAAACGGGGTCTCCTCGCGTGACCATTTCAGCAACGTCCGTGCTGCATCGTGCATGTCGACAAGCGTGGTATTCCATCGCCCTCTGATTTCGTTCATAAGCGAGCTGAAATAAGAACTGCTCACGTGTTTATATAACTCTGCACTTCTCTTAGGCTGAGAGTAGCGCGATGAAATTTCTTGCACCCATTCCCAGCAACCACAATGCCCCATCAGCAGATAGATGTTGCGCCCTTGCGAAGCTATGCGTTCAGGCAATTCATAGTTCACGACATCTATCCGCTTCCTTAATTCGGCATCAGAAATGTTGAGAGCCTTGAATGACTCGATAAAGACGTCACAAAGATTGTGATAAAATCCCTTCTCGATAGTAATGATCTCTTCCAAAGAATATTCTGGAAAGGAATTCTGTAGATTGTTCCTGACCACATCTCTGCGGTATTTGATACAATAGTATATCAATAGAAAACATACATCACTCACGACATACAAGACCCCCAAGGGAATACCGGCCAGAAGGCGCATTATGCGATGTTTCTTCTTAGAATTGCTCTTAATCATGTGTACAAAGTTATCATAAAAAAACGATTTTTCTACCTATTTGGCGCAAAAAAACATAAAAAATTATACCTTTGCAGTCGTAAATCAGACACAGACTGCTCCATGATAGAATATCTCGACCACATAGACCGACAGCTCATGCTCATGCTTAACTATGACGGAGGTGTCGTATTAGACCAATTTTGGTATTGGTTTTCTGCCAAATGGACATGGGTACCCATGTACGTCGTAATACTTGCCTGCATGGCACGCCATGACTACCAGACCTGTCATACAGAGCGCACATCGGGCAAATATACATGGCTCACACTCTATCTGTTGCAGATAATATGCGTAGCCCTCGTCATCACCGCAGCCGACCAAATAGCCTCCCACCTCATCAAGCCCATGGTCTGCCGTCTGCGCCCAGCCCAGGATCCGCTACTCATGGAGTTCATACACATAGTCAATGGCGACAGAGGCTACAAATATGGTTTCGTCTCCTCTCACGCATCAAACACTTGGGCCCTGACCGTATACCTTGCCTACATCTTTCGCAACAGGTACGTCAATCTCTATATGGCCGTTTGGGCTACTCTCACATGCTACAGCCGCATATACCTCGGAGTCCACTATCCAGGAGATATACTCGGGGGAACCATCGTAGGCATAGCCTCTTCCTACCTCATAATGAAATATATCTACACCCCCATCAGCAGTAGGCTCTTTAGTCGTCAAAGGTGAAGTAATGTCATGCTGTCAGCGGTAAAGCGAGAGGGATGAGTAGTAGTATAGATTGCTGTTATTCAGCCTTTTAGAGGAAAGATGAGAGGGCGTTTTGTGACAATTACAGTTGTTACAGCACTTTTTTTCGAGTGTGACTTTTTTCTATTATATATATATATATTGAGTCCACTTTAAAAAGTCGAACTGTTTATTATTAATACTTGTTTATCACTC
>CALZJL010000301.1 GCA_945787625.1 uncultured Prevotellaceae bacterium | reverse complement strand
AGGCGAATGGAGTCTCAAGGCTTGCAAGCTCATTTGCATAGTCCATGATGGAAGCTTCATAGATATGTCCGCTTCCTATGCCCCACGTGCGTGTCTCTACTATAAAGAAGTATTTTAGGGGCATATTGGTATCAAAGGCTGAACTCAAATCCGTGAGATCGTATCCAAATTCCATAGGTTCATCATGCAATCGTCCATCCGCCCACTTTCCCAACATAGGTACAGCAGGTGCAGGATTGGTATCACCATTTTTACCGTCGCCTGCAAATTTGAAGTGTTCGAACATTACAGTCCTGTCAGGCTCGGTGGCGTTTAGATTAGCAGACACACCCGCACTCAAACGCATCTCGGAGCGATGTGAGTAGTCCATCTTGAGGCGTATGGTGCGCAGAGGGCGATAATTCTTGCGTACCTGATATATCTCGGGAGTCCACCATGCTGTAGCCCCCAGTTTGCCATCGCGATCAAACCACGCTCCTGCATGGGCGTATGGGCAGTATATAAAACCATTATTACACCATGCCCCCCATGAGTTTACTACTATCCATGCGCCAACTTCATCAGCACTCTTCTCGCCATATACCCCGTTGCCATTGAGGTCAAACTCTATACGGTCGTCATAACCAACGATGGTCAATGCATGATCTACGCTTGTACCCCATTTGTTAACATAATACTTGTCCGTGACACCAGCCGCATCATTGGCAGCAGTCTTTGGTATTTTCTGCCAGTCACCACCGCTCGCCACACCTATACCTACGATACCTCCAGAATGAAAATCCGTATCGCCATTGTGATTCCAAAGCCAGTTTTTCACAGCTTCACGCCCTTCTTCGGTCTCTACGCTGATGGGGAAGTTTGATGGTCTGAGCATACGGTTGTGCATGGCTTCATACCATTTTTCATAGCCTGTCATCCAACCAAAGTCTGAGTCTATCTCTTCTTGGTTGCCAAAGAGCGCAGAGTAGGTACGACCTCCGTATGTAGCTGCCGAGGGTACTCCTACGTGTTGGATAAACTCATCTTTTCCAGAATTGCCATTGGTGAGAAGCCACACGAAATGGGTTGGATAATTGTTCTCATCCTTCGTGCCATCAAGGTTGCGGTATGAATTGAGCTCATGCGTGAACATATAGCGTATGCGTGATGCAGAACCACATGAACCTCCGTCCTGGTTGAATACCGGCGACATAAACCTGTAGTCTGCATTGTTCACATGAGATGGCCTTTGCGCCACCTCTCCACTCGCTTTCATCACCGGTTTGCGAACCATCAGCAAAGCGTTGGGATAGGTCTTGGGCGAATAGTCAGGATATTTTTTATAGTCGACATCCTGAGCCGACATACCGTGAGCCAGCATCAGAGATGCCGCACACAAAGCGATTCTTGCTATATAGTTTTTCATGTCAATTTACACACTTATGTCTATTCAACCAATTTATACCCACACCAATCAAGCATTCTCTTGACGTAGTCTACCTCGCGTGCGTCCTCGACATGCAGGGCATAAGGGCGACCTTGCCCTTGCTTGGCAAGTCCGTAGAGGATACGATTGAGCAACAGTGCCACATCGCTGTCCTTCTGCAGATAAATATCCAAACGCTCCGCCGATGTAATGGCAGGAAGTTGCAGGGGTGCATCATCATTGTACGTGATACAACTCTTTACTATGCGGCAGCGCAGACAGCCGCGACATTTACCGATGTTAAGCTCATTGATGACGATGGCATCAGTTTCCATCGTAGCAGGAATCTCAGGATTCCGATAATTACATATTACCATGATATATTGATTATTTAGTCATTTTATGTTAAAGTAAAGGTTAAACTCTTGTTCTACATCTAAGCCTCCAGCCTATGACGAATGTATGCACGCAAAATGTCAATGGCTTGAACACTATGTCCTCCTTCGGGTATTATGAGGTCAGCATGTCTTTTGGTGGGCTCTATAAACTCTTCGTGCATTGGTTTCAACACCTTGAGATAACGCTCTATGACCTGCTCCGTAGTACGTCCTCGCTCCATGGTGTCACGCTTTATATTGCGGATAAGACGCAAGTCAGTATCAGCGTCCACATATATTTTGAGATCCATCAAGTCTCGCAGGTCCTTGCGATACAGAGTCATGATACCCTCGATGATAATCACTTCGCACGGTTCGATATGAATAGTTTCTTTCAAACGGTTTGAGGTAATATAGTCATACGTAGGCTGCTCTATGGCCTGATGGTTACGCAACTGTTGTACCTGATGCTTGAGCAATTTCCAATCAAACGCATCAGGATGATCATAGTTTATCAGCCTACGCTGCTCCATGGTGAGATGCGTATTGTCATTGTAATATGAGTCTAACGGTATTACCGCCACCCCCTCACATTCGAGGGCTTCCATAATCTTCCTCACAACCGTAGTTTTGCCACTTCCAGTGCCACCTGCTATGCCTATTATATACATGATTTTATTGTTTTTTCATTGCGAATATAAGTATTTTTTAATTAAAAAAGGCACATTTACTCCGTAAAAAGAGCCG
>CALZJL010000300.1 GCA_945787625.1 uncultured Prevotellaceae bacterium | reverse complement strand
ACCCGGTTTGCAAGCAAAGAACCATCAGCAGCAAAAGCATATATACCAATCGGACATTCCTCATCAACGAATGAAGACCTCCGGATATGAATACTCACATCAGAACTCTCTCCGTCAGGGGAGGACACCTCGGCAAGATCCATCTTCTGGCACGCTATGAGCAGCAGGATAGCAATGATGATGGAGACAATGTCACAAAGGCGGAATCGACACGTGTATATCATAGCGAATATTAGCAAGCTGTCAAGTGAGATGAAGGAAGTCAGAAAGCTTCTGCCCAACCGTCTTATAATTATTTATGAAAGCCTCAAGGACTCGAGCAGGCTGGAGACAACCCTCGTTGTCAAACGAAGAAGGAATAATCTCGTAATCAGCAATCGCAGCAGGAATGAGACAAGTCGTCCCAGAAGGGAACACAAGCTCTTCAGAAGTAGAAACAATACGCAATCTACAAGTGTTCTGTACGTTGACCAGTATTACAAACGAATCATACCTGAGCATATTACGACGTTCCGCCACAGGAGCATCTACTATATTGACCGAAAAATGGGTAGTATCCAATATCTGCGAGGCAGCATAACGCGAGAGTCTCGACTCCGTCTTATAGTTGGGATAGACATTAAAGTCGATAGCCTCGCGAGCAAGTGCAGTATGCAACTGACGCGGACGTCCGTCCAATCCGAGACGATTATAATCGTATATACGGTATGTCACATCGCTCGACTGCTGTATCTCCACCAGACGTATACCTCCACATATAGCATGCACACGTCCTGCCGGGAGATAAAAGACATCTCCCTTGCGTACCGTGTGAGATGCAAGAACCTCAGTAATAGACCCGTCAGCCACATGACGCTCATACTCATCAGGAGAAATCCTTTCACTGAAACCTGCATACAGATGCGCACCATCTTCAGCCTCAAGGATATACCACATTTCGCTCTTCCCCGACTTGTTATGATGCAAAGCTGCCATAGCATCATCAGGATGCACCTGAATCGAGAGATCCTGACGGGCATCGATAATCTTGGCCAACAGGGGAAGCCTGTTAGAATGCCGGATAGCAGTAGACTTGCCCAGAATAGCTTGAGGATGACACTCTATTACCTGAGAGAGAGGCAAACCAGCCCACACTCCATTTTGGATTACAGAGATGTGATCCGGCACAGATGACACAGTCCAATCCTCCGTACCCCATACAAGGGTGACAAGGTTCTGCCTAAACAACAACGGATAAAACATTGCCTAATATACGATGTGTCTAAATATCAAGCACCTCATATTTTGAGACCCGCGACTTAAACTCAGGAACAATCTCCTTCATCTTGGCTACGATAGCCATGTCATCGTGCGAGTAAGAGAGCTGAAGCAGTTCTTCCTCATTGCGAGCAGCCGTTTCGTAGTCATACTCTCTGACGGCCGCTACAAGGATTTTAGGATGCGTAGTCGGCTTTGTCTGCTCTGCATCATTGAGGACCTCCTCATAGAGTTTTTCCCCATCACGCAGACCGGTAAACTGAATCTTCACCCCATCAGCCCCAGAAAGCTGTATCATACGCTTTGCCAGATCCACAATCTTGACAGGCTTTCCCATATCAAAGACAAAGATTTCGCCGCCATGCCCCATCGTACCAGCCTCCAATACCAATCGGCAAGCCTCAGGTATAAGCATAAAATAACGGATGATGTCCGGGTGAGTGACCGTAACGGGGCCGCCGTGTTTGATCTGCTCGTGGAAAATCGGGATGACACTACCATTAGAGCCCAGCACATTGCCGAATCGGGTCGTGATGAACTGGGTCGTGCGACGTTGGGTCTTCTGACTCTCCTCCCACAACTTCTGATTCAAACTCTGGCAGTAAATCTCACAAATACGTTTAGAGCAACCCATGACATTAGTAGGATTAACAGCCTTGTCGGTAGAAATCATCACAAATTTTATTGTACCATATTTCACTGCGAGATCAGCAATGACACGAGTACCATAAATATTATTCTGTACCGCTATTGCAGGGTTATCCTCCATCATAGGAACATGCTTGTAAGCAGCAGCGTGAAACACATACTGAGGGCGATTGCTGCTGAAAATCTTCTCCATGTGCACCTTGTTGGTAATACTTGTCACAATGGTTTTGCATGGAATATACTTGTAATCCCGCTCCATCATAAGTCTGATATCATGCATAGGAGTCTCTGCCTGATCTACCAATATCATCAGCGCAGGATGAAACCTGACAATCTGTCTCACCATCTCGCTACCGATAGACCCCGCTGCACCTGTGATAAGTATACATTTGTTACGCAATTGTTCGCCTATGGCATCCATATCCACATTAATCTCTTCTCGAGGAAGCAGATCCTCAATATCAACCTCATGCAAATGGTTAAAATTAATAGGTGAATTCTGATCCCAAGGCTCCTCGTTTGGCAACATCATAATCCTAATACCAGCATTAGTAAGAGAGTCCACCATAGTCTGATTCTCCACAAACACCTCACGTTTGAGCGGCGAGACCAAAATAGTACGGACT
>CALZJL010000299.1 GCA_945787625.1 uncultured Prevotellaceae bacterium | reverse complement strand
ACCCGGTTTGCAAGCAAAGAACCATCAGCAGCAAAAGCATATATACCAATCGGACGTTCCGCATCAACGAATGAAGGCCTCCGGATATGAATACTCACATCTGAGCTCTCTCCGTCAGGAGAAGACACATCAGCAAGATCCATCTTTTGGCACGCTATGAGCTGCAAGACAGCAATGAAGAAGGAGACAATGTCACAAAAGCGGAATCGATGCGTGTATATCATAGCACATGCAGACAAACTATCAGGTTAGGTGCAGGAAGTCAGAAAGCTTCTGACCAACCGTCTTATAATTATTTATAAAAGCCTCCAGCACACGAGTAGGCTGGATACAGCCCTCGTTGTCAAACGAAGAAGGAATAATCTCGTAATCAGCAATCGCGGCCGGAATGAGGCAAGTTGCCCCAGATGGGAACACAAGCTCTTCAGATGTAGAAACGATACGCAATCGACAAGTGTTCTGTATGTTGACAAGTATAACAAACGAGTCATACTTGAGCATATTACGACGTTCCGCCACTGGAGCATCTACTATATTGACCGAAAAATGTGTAGTATCCAATATCTGCGAAGCAGTATAACACGAGAGTCTCGACTCAGTCTTATAGTTAGGATAGACATTAAAGTCTATAGCCTCGCGAGCAAGAGCAGTATGCAACTGTCGCGGACGTCCGTCCAATCCAGGACGATCATAATCGTATATACGATATGTCACATCGCTCGACTGCTGTATCTCCACCAGGCGTATGCCTCCACATATAGCATGCACACGTCCTGCAGGAAGATAAAAGACATCACCCTTGCGCACCGTATGAGATGCAAGAACTTCGGTAATAGACCCGTCAGCCACATGACGCTCATACTCATCAGGAGAAATCCTCTCGCTAAAACCCGCATACAAGTGTGCCCCATCCTCTGCCTCAAGGATATACCACATTTCGCTCTTTCCCGACTTGTTGTGATGTAGAGCAGCCATAGCATCATTAGGATGCACCTGAATCGAGAGGTCCTGATGAGCATCAATAATCTTGGCCAGTAGTGGAAGCCTGTTGGAATATCTAGCAGCAGTATCCTTGCCAAGGATAGCCTGAGGGTGGCATTCTATTACCTGCGAGAGAGGCAAACCAGCCCACGCTCCATTTTGGATTACAGAGATGTGATCCGGTACCGACGACACAGTCCAATCCTCTGTACCCCATACAAGAGTGACAAGGTTCTGTCTAAACAACAATGGATAAAACATAATCTAACACACGACACGTCTAATTATCAAGAACCTCATATTTTGAAACCCGTGACTTAAACTCAGGAACAATCTCCTTCATCTTGGCTACGATAGCCATATCATCATGTGAGTAAGAGAGTTGAAGCAATTCCTCCTCGTTTCGAGCAGCCGTTTCGTAGTCATACTCTCTGACAGCCGCTACCAGGATTTTAGGATGCATAGTCGGCTTTGTCTGCTCTGCATCATTGAGGACCTCCTCATAGAGTTTTTCCCCATCACGCAGACCAGTAAACTGAACCTTCACCCCATCAGCCCCAGAAAGCTGTATCATACGCTTTGCCAAATCCACAATCTTAACAGGCTTCCCCATATCAAAGACAAAAATCTCACCACCGTGCCCCATAGTACCAGCCTCCAATACTAAACGGCATGCCTCAGGGATAAGCATAAAATAGCGGATGATATCCGGGTGAGTTACCGTAACAGGGCCTCCATGTTTGATCTGCTCGCGAAAAATCGGGATTACACTACCGTTAGAGCCAAGCACATTACCGAAACGGGTCGTGATGAACTGGGTCGTGCGACGTTGGGTCTTCTGACTCTCCTCCCACAACTTCTGATTCAAACTCTGGCAGTAAATCTCACAAATACGTTTAGAGCAACCCATGACATTAGTAGGATTAACAGCCTTGTCGGTAGAAATCATCACAAATTTTATTGTACCATATTTCACTGCGAGATCAGCAATGACACGAGTACCATAAATATTATTCTGTACCGCTATTGCAGGGTTATCCTCCATCATAGGAACATGCTTGTAAGCAGCAGCGTGAAACACATACTGAGGGCGATTGCTGCTGAAAATCTTCTCCATGTGCACCTTGTTGGTAATACTTGTCACAATGGTTTTGCATGGAATATACTTGTAATCCCGCTCCATCATAAGTCTGATATCATGCATAGGAGTCTCTGCCTGATCTACCAATATCATCATCGAAGGATGGAACTTACCAATCTGTCTCACCATCTCGCTACCGATAGAACCAGCTGCACCTGTGATAAGTATACGTTTGTCTCGCAATTGTGCTCCTATGGCGTCCATATCCACACTAATCTGCTCCCGAGGAAGTAGGTCCTCGATATCAACCTCTTGCAAATGGTTAAAATTAATAGGTGAATTCTGATCCCAAGGCTCCTCATTAGGCAACATCATAATCCTAATGCCAGCATTAGTCAGAGAGTCCACCATAGCCTGATTCTCCACAAACACCTCACGTTTGAGCGGCGAGACCAAAATAGTACGGACT
>CALZJL010000298.1 GCA_945787625.1 uncultured Prevotellaceae bacterium | reverse complement strand
ACGCAAAGGTACGACATTTATTTAGAATTTGCTTGCATTTTTGAAATAAAACACCTACATTTGCCGCACGAAACCAAAAAATATTAGACTCATGATAGACGTAAAAGAAATTCTGGCTCAGGCCGAGGAGAAGATGGAAGAGGCGGTGATGTATCTCGATGAGGCTTTGGCGCATATTCGTGCTGGCAAGGCCAATGTCAAGATACTTGACGGAGTACGTGTAGACAGTTACGGAAGTCTGGTGCCACTCAACAACGTGGCAAGCATCAACACCCCCGATGCCCGCACCATAGCCATCAAGCCTTGGGACAAGAGCATGTTCAAACCCATCGAGAAGGCTATCCTCGACAGCGAGGTCGGCATCACTCCTGATAACAACGGAGAGATTATCCGACTCACTATTCCGCCACTTACGGAGGAGCGCCGCAAGCAGCTGGTCAAGCAGTGCGGCAAGGAGGGCGAGCAGGCAAAGGTCAGCATACGCAATGCGCGCCGCGATACGATTGACAAACTCAAGAAGGGCATCAAGGACGGACTGCCCGAAGACGTCGAGAAGGACGCAGAGGCCGACATGCAGAAGCTTCACGACAAGTATATCAAGCACGTGGAGAGCCTTCTCGCCAAGAAGGAAGAAGAGATTATGACTGTCTGATTGAAGAGTGATGACGGGTACAGTCATACGCAATACGGGAAGCTGGTACGTAGTCCGCACGGACGGTGGCCAGCTTTTCAATGCGAAGGTAAAGGGCAATTTCCGCATCAAAGGTATACGCAGTACCAACCCTGTGGCCGTAGGTGATGTCGTGGAAATCATTCCTGGAGATGATGGCGAGACTGCGTTGATTTGCTCGATACATGACCGTCGCAACTATATCGTGCGTAAAGCCAGCAACCTCTCCAAGCAGAGTCATATCATAGCTGCCAATGTAGACCTTGCCGCGCTAATCGTCACTCTGCGTCATCCTGAGACGAGCACCACTTTTGTAGATCGTTTCCTGGCAAGCGCAGAGGCGTATCGTGTCCCAGTAGCCATAATCTTCAACAAGACTGACTTGCTTGATGAAGAGGACAGGCGTCTACTTGATATGTGGTGCGACCTGTACGAGGGTATCGGCTACGAGTGCTTCCGTGTCTCGGCTCTGAATGGTGAGGGACTCGCGTCTCTTTACGATGTGCTCCGTGGCAAGACTACGCTCTTCTCGGGCAATTCCGGCGTAGGCAAGAGTACCCTCCTCAACGCTCTTGTCCCTGGCATCGGGGCAAAGACGGCAGAAATATCAGAGGCACACGACACAGGTATGCATACTACCACTTTCTCCGAGATGTATGACCTCCCCGACCATGGCGAGGGTTCTGCCATAATAGATACTCCGGGCATTAGGGGTTTCGGCACTTTTGATATGGAGCGTACAGAGGTGGGACACTACTTTCCCGAGATATTCAGAATTTCAGCCGAATGTCGTTTCGGCAATTGTACTCATACACGTGAACCAGGCTGTGCGGTGTTGCAAGCCTTGGACGAGCATCGTATAGCACAGTCACGCTACTTGAGTTATCTGTCCATACTCGAGGATAAGGACGAGGACAAATATAGAGGTAAGTTTTGATTTAAAAAAATGAAGACATTAATCATAGGTAGTGGCCCAGCGGGATATACCGCCGCCATATATGCTAGCCGAAGCGGACTTGATCCAGTCCTATATGAAGGCAATCTCCCCGGTGGTCAGCTCACACAGACTACCGAAGTTGACAATTTCCCAGGTTATCCCGAGGGCACGACGGGCAATGAGCTCATGGAAGACCTGCGTGCTCAGGCTGAACGACTCGGAGCTGACATACGCATGGGTGTTGTGACCAAGGTCGACTTCTCTACCGACGGCACATCGCCTCATCGTGTCACAATCGACGATGGTACAGAGTGTGACGCTGATACCATCATCATCTCAACGGGGGCTTCTGCCAAGTATCTTGGTCTCGATGACGAGAAGAAATATGCTGGTATAGGTGTGAGCGCATGTGCTACCTGCGACGGATTCTTCTATCGCAAGAAAGTTGTGGCCGTGGTGGGAGGAGGAGATACGGCCTGCGAAGAGGCTCAATACCTTGCGACTCTTTGCAAAAAGGTCTATATGATAGTACGCCGCGACGTGTTGCGTGCCTCGGAGGCTATGCAGCGCAAGGTCATGGAGACGGAGAATATCGAAATTCTGTGGAACACTCAGGTAAGGGGACTATATGGTACAGATGGGGTAGAGGGAGCTCACCTTTCTACAGGTCAAGACCTTGCTATCGATGGACTTTTTCTCGCCATAGGGCATCACCCAAACAGCGACATCTTCCGCCCATACATAGAATGCGATGCTGAGGGTTACATCAAAGTCAAGCATCCTACAACCGAGACCAATATCCCAGGGGTATTCGCTTGTGGCGACGTAGCGGATCCGATATACCGTCAGGCTATATCGGCAGCTGGCAGTGGCTGTCGTGCTGCCATGGATGCACACAGATATTATATACAGCGTTTTCGCTAA
>CALZJL010000297.1 GCA_945787625.1 uncultured Prevotellaceae bacterium | reverse complement strand
GTAGCTGTGATAGCTTTGGCAGTTGTGGCAATCTGTGTTCTTGATCTTAGTCTTGGTTTCGTCAATACCGCGGAAAGCGTGGTATAGGGCACGTAAAAAAACCGAATAAGAAAGCGAATGGTAACAAACAAATACTAAAAGCTGCCACATATACTGAGCAAATTGTTACAATGGCAACACACATGGTAACACACATCATTACGTCTTCCATAACCTCTGCTATAATGTAATCTGTTTCTCGGCTGCAAATTTAAGTAAATAAAGTAAGATATGCAAGACTTTACTTTTAATTTTAAGATCAACTACCGCCTCACACCCCTGCTCGCCAGCACGGCTTCACCCCCGACATTCTCCTTCGCCCCGACATGCGCCGCGGCGACAACTGCACCGAAGCCAACAAGCAAAAGATCTTCCGCTACAACCACGGCAAGACCCTCAAGCTCTTTCCTCCCCAGCACCCATATTACAAGGCTCCAGAAGACAGCCGAAAACACATAGAGGAAACTGCATCACATGAATACGGAAAACAACAGGCAAAAAAACTTACTACATGGTACAAAGAGAACCTCCCAGAAACAAAGGCTGGAAAGTTTACAGCAAAGCGTTTTATCGTAGAAATGCCAGACGGGCAGCACATATATATAAATAAGAACTTCTATAATGAATGTATAAGTCACTATGCCAACGATGAACTATACGTTTCACGACTTATTTACGCACGTAGTGCACACCTACTGCTATCGAAATCTACAATGATACGACAAGAACAAGCTAACGACCACAACGATGCAACATTCGACGTATACCAGTATAACGGAGACAGTAAGTATATCGTAGAACTAAAGGTAAAACGGAATGCCGATGGTTTATTCTTGTACTACCTGAGACTATATAAAAAGTAAAAAGCAGTTCTCCCGTCGCCTTCGTAGTGTGGCATAAGCCTTACGATAACTTGGAAAACCGCCTTTCTTTTGCAAAGATACAACATTTTCCCGAACCACAGCACAATCCGACAAAAAAATAAAAAAAAGATGTAAAACACCCAACCAAACAACCAAACAACCAAACAACCGAACAACCGAACCAATGAAACACCGCATACTCCAAGACCTCCGCGTCGAGCTCACCGACGAGTTCGACCTCAACTTCGAGCGCAAAGCCTTCTTCGAAGGCCGCTGGAAGCCCCGTCGCAACGAAGGGCGCGGCAGCCTGCTGCTCGTCACCGGCTTCCGTAGCATCAGTTCACCCTTCATCTCGATTTTAAAGAGTTCGGAAGAGTTCTCCGTAATTCTCAAATCAAACATAAGCCATTCGAATTTCGTACATGCAAAGTTATCATATTTTTTATTTGAATGCAAGTTTACAAAAAAACAAAGAAAACTTCTCCCCTTGGGGGTAGAAATGAATCCCACGGCCAACATGGACAAGGTCTGTCTGTCTATCAGTATAGCCAAATCACCTGATTGGGAGCCTATTCTCTAAACAAGCAGACAGACTACAATGGCTTTCTTCAAAATATTTCAAATTCGCTATTCGTATCAGTAATACCCCAAAAACACCATTTTAAGGCCTTTTCCCCTATGTTTCCCTTAGTTTCCCCTTAGTATTCTGTTAGCATCCTCTACAAAACACGGGGATTACTAAGGGAAAACCGCTGTTTTTACATGGTTTTTTGTTAGAGAAACGAGAAAACCAGTGTCAGATTTTTTCAACAAAGTATGCAAGGAGGCATTGGATTTGTAAGGTTATCTTTGAGGTTTTGAGGTTTTGAGGTTATTTTTGATAAGTTTTTAGTTTTCCGCTCGTTTTTAGGTCAAAAGTTAAAGGTATAAAACCTTATAACCTAAAAACCTTTCCTACGCTCAGCAGAGAAAGCTTGCTCGGACTCTCCTGAGCGAGGAGGAGGAAGACGAAGTCAAACGAAGACGCAGCCAACCTCACAAGCGAAGCGACCTCATAACCTTACATAACAACCAAACAACAAAATACAGAATTTTACCTTGAGTCATTAAACGACCATTAAACGACCATTAAACAAGTACTAAAATTAATAACTGCAACCTCATGGAAATGATTGCTGCCATGTTTGGGGGAAGGGACGTTAAGAACGGTATCTCCACGTTCTGTAGTAGCTGTGATAGCTTTGGCAGTTTTGGTAACAATGGCAATTGTTGCAATCCTGACAATTGTGGCAGTCTGTGTTCTTGGTCTTAGTCTTGGTTTCGTCAATACCGCGGAAAGCGTTGTACATGCAACGGAACAAGCAATAAAAGAAATATACTGGTATTCCCAAAATTGCGACATATACTGCAATAATTGATGCCGCACAGAAATAATAAGCAATATACATCATTACGTCTTCCATAACCTCTGCTGTAATGTAATCTATTTCTCGGCTGCAAATTTAAGTAATTCAAGTTTCGCAAGTCAAAAATAATAGCGTAACTACCTAAAACAAAAGGGTATAGAAGTTTGCCTATGTGGCAATTATTTTGTAAATTTGTAGTGAACCAAATAACAAATTACAAATACTTCCATACCCATGAGCAAAGGTACAAACTTTATTTCA
>CALZJL010000296.1 GCA_945787625.1 uncultured Prevotellaceae bacterium | reverse complement strand
TGAAGCATGTAGCCATTGTTGTGAACGGCAACAAACTGACCACCTATATCAACGGAGTACAAAACGGCACAGTCACGTCAGATAAGTATAATGGACTCGGAGGCTTCGGCGACCTGGTGTTCAGCAGCGACCAGAATAACGGATGGAACGGCGAGATTGATGAAATCCGAATATGGAGTGTAGCACGTAGCGCATCACAAATCTCAGGCAACAAGAACAAAGAGTTTGTCGGTGCAAGGGTACCCGATGGCTTGATAGCGTATTATCGCGGTGACACCTTTGAGAAAAATGGAGCCACATATCTGCGTGATTATGTAGGCAGTCATCATGCTCCACTCACAGTGCCGGCCAATACCGTAGTCAAGACCTCTACCACTCCAATGCTTGGCAAGGTGACTTCCTCCCTAAGCGCAAAGATAGACGAGCCGGTAGAGACCATTTATGCAGGGATTCCCGTGACACTGACAGCCACTTGCAGCGAGTCAACCTGCAAGACCGAGTGGAGCTGTCAAGCCATCGGAATTGAGTCAATACCAGCCACGAAGGTAAGCCTTACATTCCCCACAGCAGGGGAATATGAGGTGAGCGTTACCGCCTACAACAGCAAAGACGAAAGTACTACATCAACACTCAGCGTGACGGTAGAGGACGCACCATCGCCAGATGCTGCATTTACCCCAACTTTGACCGAAGTGCCGACGAGCGACCGAGTGTCATTTATCGTAAACAATCCAAAGCTTGGCTACAAATACGAGTGGTCGATGCCAGGAGCTGTGACAGAGAAGGCCAATACCACACACACTACAGCCGTCTATGAGAAAGCAGGTCAGTATACCGTTACGCTCAAGGTAAGCACACCCGATGCAAGCCGACAAGACACATACTCTACGACAATCCAAGTCGTAGATGTGGCACCTGTAGCAGACTTCCAGATCAATCCGGCTGTAGTGCAAAAGGGAGAGCTCATCAACCTCAAGGACAATAGCAAACACGCTCCTACGCAATGGCAATGGAATATGCGCAGCGAGAATAAGGTTTACACCCTACCGGAGCAGGAAGGCTATGTTATCCTCGATACCCCGGGAGTCTACGATGTGACTCTCTCAGCAAGCAATGCGTCAGGAAGCAACACTAAGACCCAGACCAAAGCCATAACGGTATGCAATGCTGATAGCAAAAACGGTCTGAACTTCGGTTCTGGCCGGGCATCAGCCACAGCCACAGGCGAGTTTATCAAGAGCGGGCAGTCTGCATTTACCTTAGAGTGGTGGATGAACCCATCAATACTCTCTACATACTGCGCAGGTTTGGGCGATAGCGAATCAACAATGCTCGTCAAGACCGATGCTGACGGAGCTATGCACCTCGTACTTTCAGGCAAGAGTACAAATAGTGGCAGCGGCTACGTAATACCAGGGGAATGGCATCATTACGCCGTCGTACGCTATACTTCATCCATCTGTTTCTACAGAGATGGTATACAATATGCCAAGAAAACCCTCTCTGGTACACTAAAAGCTATGAACAGCTTCACTATGAGCGTAGCTGATATGCCTATAAACGGTTCAATAGACGAACTACGTCTTTGGAACAAGCGACGCACAGTAAGTCAGATAGCCCAGTATGCCAACGAGCCTATCACCGACCTTGCCACAGCTGAGAACGATGGATTGATATTCTATTATGATTTCAATCAGAGCAGTGGTGATGTGGCAGACCGCACATCACACCGATACGATGCCGTGCGCCAAGGATTCGGACCCGACGGCGATGCTTGGGGTCTCTCGCTCGGAGTATTCTCGCTCAATTTTGGCGAAAGCGCAGCGGGGACAGATGTTTCTGCCCAGTATCTGAAAAATTACAAGCAGGCGTTTGCCACAACAGGCACAAGCGTCAACCCCACTAACTCCTCACGCTTCAAAGCCATAAGCAATTGGAAGTTAGAGGGTGCAGTAAAGGACGGTGAAATCACCACTGGTGTACATGTCGACACCAACAAGGGTTCATGCTTCACCTGTACTACAGGCTGGGATAGCTTCGTCAAGACCCTCACAGACCATAAGGCCTATCAGACTCTGACATTGCCCGCAGGAGCATATCTCTTCACTGCATATTACGGCGATTCTTACGAAGGTGAATGCGGCAATTCCTACATCACTGTATCTCAGGGTACCACTCTGCCAAACACTTCTGAGATAGAGACAGAAGCCCTCGCCTTTAGCCAAATGAAGCCCAAGGCATCAGACGTGATGTCAAACTCCGTATTCTTCTTCCTAAGCCGGCAGACCCAAGTATCCTTAGGTCTTGTGCTAAATATGTCAGGCCAGATGTGTATGGCATTGCAGAAGTTTGAACTCATGACAATACCAGTTACCGAGCTCAAGACTGAAAATATGTCAGACCGTAAGTTCAAGCTGACATACCTCCTTGATGGCGAGACATATAAAGAATATGAAGTAGCCTACGGAGCAGCAATCGAGCCAGAGCCTGCACCGGAGGCAAGAGAAGGATACACCTTCTCAGGATGGGACAACTTGCCAACGACCATGCCGGCCTACGACGTGGTAGTCAAGGGAACATTTGTAATCAA
>CALZJL010000295.1 GCA_945787625.1 uncultured Prevotellaceae bacterium | reverse complement strand
GAGCATGGAGTCAGAAATTGGCAAACCTGGTTACGTCTCTCAGACAGCATGGGATTATGCTAACACATTGGCACAAAGCAATGAAAGCACTTTTGAGCAACTAAATGATGCCAAAGCCCGTTTGTATACCGATGTTGCCCTTCCAACTGCAGGTAAGTTCTATCGCTTTAAATCAAAACTTGGACACTATATTAATGCCAGCAGCAATGGAAGTAAATTTGCAATGGCAACCCTTGACGATAATTCTTACGACAATGCCTCTGTGTTCTATCTGACACCAGACAATAAATTCCTTAACTTCAAGTCTGGTACTTATCTTAAGGACACTCACACACAGGGTAACGTGGGAGATGTAGGAAATGTGATTACTTTCCTTCCATCTGAAGGCGGAAATTATGGCTTTTTAACACTGAAGTCTAATGCGACAGGTGGTATAGGTACATATTTGTATGATCATTATAATTCTAATGACGGAAAAATATTAAACCGCAATAGTTCATATGCAACAGGCAATTGCGATTGGGCAGTTGAGGAAGTTGGATACCTGCCAGTGCCAATGAATGCAGATGCTAGATATGCGACATTGTACTCTCCTGTACAGTTGAGTTTAACAGGTCGCGTAGAGGCTTATGTAGTGTCTGAAGTTACTTCTTCTTCAGTAAAACTTCAGAGTTTGGGTAACATTCCTGCAAATGTTGGTGTTATCTTGAAGCTTGTTGAAAATGCCGAAGTTAAACGTAACTGTGTGTTCTTGGAGGTGACAGGAAGCGGTGCAACAGCTCAGTCTAAACTTTCTGGTACTTTGGCTTCAACAAAAGTCTCTGAAGATGCTTACGTATTGTCTAAAAAGGAAGTGAATGTAGGTCTTTATAAGGCAATGCTGACAGAAGATGCAGAGAATGGGAATCCGACGAAGTGGATCAACAATGGATTCAAGGCCTATCTGTTAGCGAGCTTGGTTACAGAACCTGGTACAGGTGAAGCCCGTGTTTTGACCTTCGATTTCGACGACAACGCCGAGACTGGTATCAACGCAGTAGAGATAGAGGAGGCTGCTCCAGCTAATGCTGCAATCTATGACCTTAGCGGTCGCCGCGTACAGAACGCTAAGTCTGGCCTGTATATCATCAATGGTAAGAAAGTAATAAAGTAAGAGCATAAACAGATAAAATTATCTCATTTTTAGTTTTAGTTAAGTTAGGGTCTTACGGGTTAGGACCATGTTCACCCCCTGCAGCCCTGCCGTGAGGCACGGGTGCAGGGAGGGAGGACAAAACTGAAATACTGAAACTGACCAACAACAGACAAAAAAAATTACTATGAAGAAGGCATATATCGCCCCAGCAACAGGGGTTTACAATATCGGTGTTGCAAATATTATAGCAGCAAGTGGTGGTGAAACACTCTCGGTTTTCTCAACAGGGGAAAGTGTAAATACGTCAAATGAAGGTGTTCAGCTCGGTCGTGAGGACAACGGAGGTACGAACGTTTGGGACAGCGAGTGGTAATATATTTCTCGTAGTTGAGAAGACTCGTTAAGATAAGTTTGCAGGGCTACCCTTATGGGCAGCCCTGCTAACTTTATTGTTAAAAAAATCTGTTGTAATCGTCTATTTCGCCAGCCTCTCTATCTTGCACGAATGCTGCTTCGTCTCTTTGTCGTAGTTAATGCCTACGAGAAGGATTTCGCCAGTATACTCTGCAATCTTTGCAGGGTAGTCTTTCCTTCTGATTTGGTCGAGCGCAGTATCGGCAGACTGACCGAACTTCAGCTCGATGACGAGCGCAGGCTTGCTGACATTACGGCGCGGTATCATGACAAGGTCAGCATACCCCTTGCCCGTAGCATACTCGCGGTGAATGATGTACTCGTTCTTAGCCCAGATATACGCCACAGACAGCACGCAGGCCAGTGAGTTCTCATCGTTGTACGACAAGATGCTGGTGTTCTCGTCGTGCGCCAAGTCTATGGCACGCTCTACGGCTTGTGCGTTGCCAGCGAGGGTAGCGTCGAGCAGACGCTGCGAGGCGGTAATAGTATCCACTATGCGAGTCCATGAT
Source organism: uncultured Prevotellaceae bacterium (assembly GCA_945787625.1). Next base: position 534 of record CALZJL010000295.1, on the reverse strand, counting down.
GTATCCTCCACAGCATTGAGAAATTCGTCACCGACCTCCTTGTTCGGAATGTAGCACAGCTTTTTGTCATCATCGTAGGCCAGATAGCCGAGATGAATCAGCACGGTAAGCACATCATTTCTGCTTCTGATGACATTCATGTCGTTTTGGAACTTCAAGGTGTTGACATACACCTTCTCGCCAGCCAGCATACGAATGACATCGTCCTTCAGCCCGTCGTAGTTCATCTGGATATAGGTAATGACAGAATCGTAAGCCCCCGTAGTAGTCCAGAAGCTTTTGCATACTCCACGCTGCAAAGCTTTCATCACGGAATACGGATTGTAGATAGACCTCTCGCTGCCGATATTATATCCGTCGTACCACATCTTGAGATTCTCCATAGATGCGTTGTGCTTTTCAGCCAATGCCATCACCTCGTCTTCGGTAAAGCCAAAGCACGAAGCCATGAAAGCAGGGTCGACCATCGAATACTCGCAGAAGTTGTTGAGCGCAGACTCGGTATTGTACTTCTTGATAGGCAGAATGCCCGTG
>CALZJL010000294.1 GCA_945787625.1 uncultured Prevotellaceae bacterium | reverse complement strand
CTTAGTGTTTGACTTTACTTAATACTTAATACTCAAAACTCGAAGAGTGCCCCCCCTTGGGGGACTTTACTACCAACAGACAAAACACCCAACAAAACAACAAAAAACAAATCAACCTCATAACCTTATAACCTAAAACCCTTATAACCTCATACATTATATATAAATAATAATTAATAAGGTACTATTTTAACCTTATATATACGCGCGAGAAAGACAGGGGGGGATGTGGCTTCGAGTTTTGAGTATTAAGTATTAAGTATTAAGTATTAAGTAAAGTCAAATGCTGTATGGTGTTTTAACAAAACACGAGGCGCGAATTTATAAAACAGAACCCGAGAAATGATAAAACGCGTTTTTCGTGTTTTCACGATGCAAAAGTACAACATCGCAAAGGGGGTGCGTTGGGCTTCGGTGGGATGTCTTTTCACAAATCACAAATCACAAAACTCACAGAGTGCTCCCCCCTGGGGAGGTTATAAGGTTTTAAGGTTATAAGGTTGATATGACTTTAACCTTAAATACTCATTAAACAACTCTTAAATGGACATTTAAAACCTAAAAACCTCACAAGCGAAGCGACCATATAACCTCACACATTATACATAAGTAAAATTAATAATGTATTATTCTAACCTTTACGTACGTGCGAGAGAAATGGGGAGGGGGGAGGTGGCTTTGAGTTTTGTGATTTGTGATTTGTGAAAAGACGAGATATAGCAAGAGGACAATCTGGTCTCACACGTAAAAGTTGAAACTGTGAACAGGGTTGCTTGCTATGAATGGAAAAGGCTTGATGCGTGAGGCTGATGGTTGTCTTTTCACAAATCACAAACCACAAGACTATCACTTTTTCAAGTGGATCACGCAGCATCTTCAGGTCAAGAGATTCTCTGCCTCCAATTTCGCAATCATAGCTTGGCGTTTTGCCAGTTCTGCGTTTTTTTTTATTTTTTTTTGGCCAAAATACAAAAAAAGTTTATCATGTACCGTGATTTGAGACAGATGGCGATTAACTTTGTGGCTGATTTGGCGACAAGTAGAGTTTTCTGTTGATAGAATTGATTACAAATTCTGCTCATATATCATAGAATGAATGGTTAAGCAAGACAGACGTAGTATTAACAGTCAAACATGGGAAAAATTATGGCTACATTTATCAACAGACTTTACAGATAGGAGAGAGGTGATGGCATTATTAACATAAAAAACGAATGATTTATGAAGTTGTTTGAAAAGATTGGTCTGAATAGTGGCAGTAAGGCTACAGATTCTGCGGCTCGTGAGCTATATATGTCTCTTTGTGAAGATAAGTATCAGAGGTATCCTTATGAGAAGAACAGTCTCGGAGAGGGTATGTTTGTCATAAACCAAGTGATTGGCGAATACTGGAAGCCTCGTTATCTGATTGACGGGAAGAAAGAGACTGCAGTGGAGTTTATGGACAGCAATACGACTCTGAAGACGGTATGCCATGATGATATTGACTGGGGTACTTTGGAGGGGTTGCCGCGGGAGGTCGTAGAAAGGGCAAGCAGACTGAACGCCGTATTCCCAACATTTGTGAAGGGCTACCATAATGGAGTCGCAGAGATGTCATGGCAAATCAATCCTGACGGACGCTACTATATGGACGATGATGGCTACGGCATGACTGATGATATTGAGATTACGCTTTACGCCTATGTTGACAGGAGTGGGAAACCTTTGGTCAAGTTTCGTAATATCAAGGACTACGACGAGCTTGAGGTCATGGAAAAGGAGGCGAGACGGAGAGGGAGTCGCTGGAGTATGAAGTGTCTGTTGGCTGTGGGACTCTGACCTTTCGGGTACAATTTTTGAGGTGGTTTTGAGATGAAAGCGCGGCAAAGGGAATAGAATTGTTGCTACGATGACAGCGTAAACTGATGGCTAATCAAGGGAAAAGATGCTGAAAGGCATCAAATAGTGGTGTTTTAGAAAGAAAATTGCCTACTTTGTGTAAATTTTACGCAAAAGGTTTTGTCATATAAAATCAAATGCTTAACTTTGAAGCGTAATTTTTACACAAAAGTAATTATGGACAAAACAAACAAGTCATGCGAAGAGCTAAAATACTGCTACAAGTACCCTCATCCGAGTGTGACGACCGACTGTGTCATCTTCGGATTTGACGGTACCAAGTTGAGAATCCTTTTGGTGCAGCGAGGCATTGAGCCTTACAAAGGGCGATGGGCTTTCCCCGGTGGATTTATGAAGATGGACGAGAGTGCAGAAGAAGGTGCGCTGCGTGAGTTGCAGGAAGAGACTGGCTTGGAGGGTGCATATATCCGTCAGTTCCATACTTTCACGGCACCAGAGCGTGATCCTCGTGAGCGTGTCATCACCATCGCCTACTACGCTTTGGTGAGAATGCAGGAAGTGAAGGGTGGCGATGATGCTGCTGATGCACGGTGGTTTGCTTTGGACGAAGTGCCGCAGTTGGCTTTCGACCACGACCAGATACTCCGCAAGGCTGAACAGGCATTGCGTCAGCAGATTCATTTCGAACCCATTGGCTTTGAACTGCTGCCCGAAGCGTTCACCATCAAGGAGCTGCAGAACCTCTACGAGGCCATACT
>CALZJL010000293.1 GCA_945787625.1 uncultured Prevotellaceae bacterium | reverse complement strand
GTGCTCGATGCGAGGGGAGCACTGAGGTGTGTGCGTTTTGATTCGGGCGATGTGGGCGTGGTGACCACTGGGGGAAGGACGGTATTGGTGGTGGGTGAATTCCGAGAGTTGGGGTTTGCTGATAATGGTTTTCTGCGTGTGTCTAACGGGAAGGAGTTCTTTGTCGACATGATGAATGGGGAGCCTTATGCTGAGATGCCGGAGTTTGTGCGTTTCGGGGACTTTGAGATTGCGTATATCGGTGGGTACTTGTGTACGAGGACGAAGAGGCTGTATGAGGTGAAGGCTATTCCTGCTGAGGCTTGGCATGGGAAGTTTGGGTTGTATCTGTCGCTGCCTTACAATGGGGAGCCGGAGGAGAGGATTTTGAAGATGATGATATGGACTCCTTCTCTGTTTGCGGTATGCCTGCTGAACGGGGACGACAGTGGGGTGTACTGGAAGATGCGGGTGTTTGAGGACTACTCGCTGCTGGTGATGGACGATGAGGGGAACTATTATCATGTGAAGAAGAGTGCTCGGTCGAGGAAAGCGGTGAAGGTGCATTTGGGTCAGGCGAGGAACGAGGCAGACAGAGCGGTGATTGTCCATGCCGTGCGTGAGATTGAAGAAAAGGTGGCTGACCACCTAAAGAGGGAGGCTGCGAAGGCGAGACGTAAGGCGGAGGTGGAGCGTGAACAGCGGATTGCGACGCTCGCGTCGGCTGAACCGTTCTGCATTGGCAATAAATGGGGACTGCGCAGTGGGGGACGTATCGTGGTGCCGCCGATATACAGATGTGTGAAATCTCCGGTGGGGCGTTATTGTGCGATGGAGTCTTGTCCCGGTATGTGGGGCGTGATAGCCATTGATGGTAAGGTGGAGGTGGAGGCGAGGTATGAGAACGTGGTTATACATACGGACGGGAGTGTGGACCTGACGCTTAGGCCGGGGAAGGTGATTAGCAGGAAATTGGGAATCGGGAATCAGGAATTATGCTGAGAGACTATCAGGTAGAGATTTGCGAAAAGGTCAATGAGGCTTTTGAGGGGCACCGCAGCGTTATGATGCAGATGCCTACGGGTACGGGGAAGACTGTTGTGCTGGCTTCGCTGGTGAAGCAGTATCTGAATAAGAGCTTAGAGCTTAGAGAAAAGAGCTTAGAGAAAAGAGGACTCAACTCAAAGCTAAATTCTATAAGCTATCGGCATTGTCAAGTGCTGATAGTGGCGCACCGCATAGAATTGATAGAACAGATTGGCGAGCATCTGAAGCAATATGGCATAGAATACGGAGTTATAGCAAGCGGCAGGAAGGTAAAAGAGACGGAGCATGTCATAGTCGCCTCAATACAGACTTTAAGCTCAAAGCTCAGTTCTCTCAGCTCTCTACTTTCCCCTTCGTTGGTAGTGATTGACGAGGCGCATCATGCTTTGGCCAAGACTTATCAGATGCTGTGGACGGAGTGGCCGGAGGCGAGGTTCTTGGGGCTTACGGCTACGCCTTACCGTATGAGCGGCGATGGGTTTACTGATTTGTTTGAGGTGATGGTGGAGTCTTGGAGTATCAAGCAGTTTATTGCTGATGGTTGGCTCTCGCCTTATGACTATTATTCTATACGTCCTGACAGTGAGGCGCAGAAGGGGATTGACTCGCTGAAGAAGCGTGGCGCGGACGGGGATTTCCAAATGAAGGAATTGAGGGAGAAACTTGACGTGAGGCCAAGTATTGAAAGGTTGTTTGGGTCGTTCGAGCGGTTTGCTCCTGACAAGAAGGGGATTGTTTATGCTATTGACATCGCTCATGCGGAGCATATCGCTGAGTTTTACAGGCTGAGAGGGGTGAATGCTGTGGCGATTAGCTCTATGACTCCTGCGTCTGAACGGCAACGGTTGTTGGAAGGGTTTAAAGGCCATGGAAGCTTAGAGTTTAGAGAGCTTAGCTCTAAGCACAATTCTCTAAGCCCCATTCAGGTCCTTGTGAGTGTTGATCTTTTTTCGGAGGGCTTTGACTGTCCTGATGTGGAGTTTATCCAAATGGCGCGGCCTACGCTGTCGTTGGCGAAATATATGCAGATGGTGGGACGCGGACTGCGTTCTTGCAGGGGGAAGAGCTGCTGTACGATTATTGACAATGTGGGGCTGTACAGGACGTTTGGCCTGCCTTCTGTGGATAGGGATTGGGGGGCGTACTTCGTGGGAAGTGAGATATTGGGAATGAGGAATGGGGATTTGAATTGTGGTGACGAGCAGTTCCTTTGGTTGGGCTGTGGCGATTTGCGGGAGGAGAATGATGCTGATATCGTCAGGATTGTGTCGCACGAGGGTATGCGGTCACGGTTCTCTGTGCTGGGAAGGACGGGCTTTGAGCGCAGGAAGAAGGTGGTGGTGTCGAGCGGAAGGCGAAAGGAGGTGTGGGTATGGAGGGACATGACGAATGGTGTGGAGTTTGACCGACACCCCAAGGTGATAAATTATAGGGGGTTGGAAATGAGTACTGCTGACGGTGAGACGTTCTTTCCGAGAATCAGTTCGAAGTGGATTGATGCGAAGCATGGTATCAACCGTAAGGCTTTGGAGACGCAGGTGGGAGATGGGGTCGGGTGGTTGAAGTTGTATGTCTCGTTTGCT
>CALZJL010000292.1 GCA_945787625.1 uncultured Prevotellaceae bacterium | reverse complement strand
CGAATGGCCGAAGAGATGAGCGAATACCTCTCCCGGCACGACATAAATACCGCCTATATCCATTCCGACGTAAACACCCTCGAGCGCATTCAGATCATGGACAACCTCCGCAACGGCACGTTTGACGTCCTCGTCGGTGTCAACCTCCTTCGCGAAGGTCTCGACCTGCCCGAAGTATCACTCGTAGCCATTCTCGATGCCGACAAAGAAGGCTTTCTCCGCAGCCACCGCAGCCTCACCCAGACCATAGGCAGAGCCGCCCGCAACGTCAACGGCCGCGCCATACTCTATGCCGACCGCATAACCACAGCCATGCAACAGACCATCGACGAGACCAACCGCCGCCGGGCTAAGCAGATACAATACAATCACGAGCACCACATCACCCCCACCCAGATACAGAAAGCACGCACGATGACAGACCTTCTCGACATACAGCGCGAAATCGGAGACAGCCGCGCCTACGTCGAGACCCCACCGGCCACACAACGCGTAGCCGACCCCGTCATACAGCAAATGAGCATACCCCAACTTCGCAAGAGCATCGAAGCCACACGCAAGAAGATGCAAGAAGCAGCCAAGAAGCTCGACTTCACCCTCGCAGCACAACTCCGCGACGAGATGCTCCGCATGATGAGCCTCGTTCCCGAAGACTAAGACCAGCCACGCTCCAAGCCCTACAAAGCCGACAAAACAGCGTCAGCCAACTCCTCTGCCTTGACCGCATTCTGCTCGCCGCTAACCATATTCTTGAGCATCACCACCCCGTCAGCCATCTCGTTTTCTCCGACCATAGCCACCAAAGGAATCACCTTGGCATTAGCATACTGCATCTGCTTCTTCATCTTCACACAATCAGGATAGATCTCAGTACGGATTCCCCTGTCACGCAGTTGCCCCGCGAGAGTCATACAGAAATCAACCTCCTTCTGGCCGAAATTGACGAAAAGCAACTGAGTAGCAGAGCCCAGGTCCTTCGGATACAGATCAAGCTGGTTAAGGACATCATAAATACGGTCTGCGCCAAACGATATCCCCACGCCGCTCAGCCCAGGCAAACCAAAAATACCCGTAAGATTATCATAGCGTCCCCCACCCGTGATACTGCCTATCTGCACGTCCAGAGCCTTCACCTCAAAGATACACCCCGTATAGTAATTAAGTCCACGAGCCAGAGTAAGGTCAAGTTCAAGCTCAGAATGCAAGTGAGCAAGTTTCGATACAACAAACTCCACCTCATCGACCCCCTTGAGTCCAGTCTCGCTTTGAGCAAGCACGCCACGCATTGTAGCAATCTTCTCAGCATTGCTCCCCGACAGCAAGATTATAGGCTGAAGCCTCTCAACCCCATCAGCAGGAATCCCCGCAGCAAGGAGCTCCTCGTTTACCTTGTCAAGCCCAATCTTATCAAGCTTGTCAATAGCAACAGTAATATCGACGATTTTGTCAGCCTGTCCTATAATTTCAGCGATGCCGGTCAGAATCTTTCTATTATTGATTTTTATACACACACGAATTCCGAACTTAGCAAACACCTTATCCACAATCTGCATGAGTTCCACCTCATTCAAAAGAGAGTCACTCCCCACAACATCAGCATCACACTGGTAGAACTCACGATAACGCCCCTTCTGAGGTCTGTCAGCACGCCACACAGGCTGGATTTGGAAACGTCTAAAAGGCATCTGCAGCTCATCACGATGCTGTACCACATATCGTGCAAAAGGCACGGTCAAGTCATATCTCAAGCCCTTTTCCGAGATAGCAGACGTCAACTGCCCCATAGATTTGCCCGTCCAGTCCTCAGCAGAGACACCAGAGCGGAAATCCCCGCTATTAAGGATTTTAAACAACAGTTTGTCCCCCTCCTCGCCATACTTACCCATCAAAGTCGACAGATTTTCCTGCGCAGGAGTCTCTATCTGCTGGAATCCATACAAAGCATACACACCACGTATCGTATCAAAAATATAGTTGCGACGAGCCATCTCGACAGGCCCGAAATCGCGAGTCCCCTTAGGAATAGAAGGTTTCATCTCAATATTTAAGTTTATTTTCTAAAAAAACACCAATTACGCCACAAAGGTACGGTTTATTTATAATTTTTACAAGCAACAAAAGCGAAAGTTAAATCAAATAAATTTGGAATTTCGCTCGCTTATACGTATCTTTGTGACAAAATCGTAAAAAAAGATGACTCAGTCAGACCAAGATATAGACAGCATACGCCAGCAGCGCACACGCGACATGCTACGTTTAGCCCAGACCAAAGAGCAGAATTTAGAAGAAACGCTCAAGACGCTCCACACCCTACAATCCAAGCTCGCCCACCATCACGACCTGAACATCGAGTTGGAAGCACACTCAAAGAAGCTATACCACCTTACCAAAGAAGGAGCCACACTCTCATCCCTCGCCGACGACCTGGAGAGATTTGAGACATTCGAGAGCATCATGCCACCATTTCTAAAAATGCAGATACTCCAAGCCGAAGCAGAAGACGCACGTCGTACAGGCAAAGAGTTAGCCCATCAAATCCGCCAGAGCGAAGAGCAAGTACAGATGCAAGAAAAGCTACTCACCCAAAGCGACGACACCTATACCGAAGCCCTC
>CALZJL010000291.1 GCA_945787625.1 uncultured Prevotellaceae bacterium | reverse complement strand
CAGGAACATCGCTGTTGTCGAGAGTAGACCATGTAGCGAACTTGTCGGCAGAGTCGAATGTGATTTCGTAAGGAAGCTCTGCTGTCACGTCCGGTACTACCTTCTCAGCGATAGAGAAGTCGAAGATGTAACCATAAGCCTTCTTTCCGTCAGGGTCAGAGATGTGGTAAGCCACATAGTAGTTGCCAGATTCCTCAACAGAGAACTCGAATACGCTCGGATCACGGTCGTAAACTGTGTTGAGCTCGATATCGCCGATAGACTGTGTGAATGTGCCCTGAACCTTCTTGTTGGTTCCAAGCTTCATAGTGAATGAAGTCGTCTTGTCGTTGAAGCAAGATCTGTTAGTAGCAGTGTGAGTCTTCACAACGTATGTCTTGCCGGCCTCGAGAGTGAACAATGGAGAAACGAAATAATCGTTGGCATTGGTGCCCCAGTCTGAGCTAAAGCCAACACATGGGTGGTTCTCACCAACTGGCTGCCAGTTTTCGTCATACTCATCATATCCCCAAGAGTTCCAAGACCATGTAGAGCTTACGTTGTCGCTGCGGTCCATAGCTGTCCAGCCTGCTGCGCCTGTCTCCTCAAGGAATGAAGTCTCGTATGGAAGAGCAACCGGTGTTTCAGGCTCACCCTCTGGTGCTTCTGCAACGCTGAATGAATAGATGCTGATAGCGTCGGTCTCCTGGTTTGGAGTATGGTTGAGAGCACGGAATGCGAAGTAGTAGCTGCCATCCTTGTTGATGTCAACAGTCCATTCTGTCTTAGCCTCTTCGCCTTCCATCTTAGGAAGTTTCTCGCCAACCCAAGTAATAGTCTTGAAATTGTCCTTATCCTTAGAACCTACGAAGTAGTCGAGGATCACGCTTGTAGCGTTGTCGGCACCTGTAGCACCGTCAAACTTGATTACATAAGACTTACCCTCCTTGAGTTCGAATTTTGGAGAGATCAGCCAGTCGCAAGTTGCAGAACCTGCGTCAGGACCCATGAATGCAGATGGCTTACCAGCGAAGTCAGAAGCGTTGAACTCCCATGTCTTGCCAGGAACATCGCTGTTGTCGAGAGTAGACCATGTAGCGAACTTGTCGGCAGAGTCAAATGTGATATTGTATGGCAGAGCTGTTGTCTCAGGCCCTTCACTGCCACCACCGATGGTAATCTCTGGAGTCTCATCAGTCTCAGCGATATCGAAATAGCTGAGAGCTATCACCTCGTCGGTACCTGTAGTTGTGGTAGCGAGGAATGCCAGATTATAGTCACCGCCCTTTCCAACGGCAAACACGTGGTCTTCAGTAGCAGTAGCATCGTAGACTGCCTGCATCTCGAGGTCTGTAATCTTCTGGAATGTGCTTGCATCCGTCTGTGATGTGCCAAGCATCAATGAGAGTGTGAATGCGCTCGGGTCAGTATTTTTCCATGTACGAGTCTTCACCTTATAGCTTTTGCCAGCCTCAAGTGTGAAAGCAGGAGAAACATAGTAGTCGTTCCATGTGTTTTCAAAGTCGTGCTTGTTTACAACGCCAGGAAAAAATTTAGTAGAGGTGTTGTCATAGAATTCACCTTCTGCCCATGTAACGCCAGGAACATCACTTGCATCGAGTGCTGCCCATCCTCTCTGGTTGTCGCCCAAATCTACGCTATATGGCAATGCCTTAGGACCTGGTTTGTCTTCCACGATGTCGATACCGTAAACGTAGAAGAAGTCACCGCCATCAGCGTCGAGCATAGAATGAGCATAGAGAGAGAAATAGATTGGTCCGTCCTCTGTTGCCGTATAAGCAACCTTAGCCGTTTTGGCGCGCTCAACACCCTTATAATCGAACCAACCTTTACCATATTTACCGAACGAGCTCGAAACGTCATCACTTATCACTGAGTTTGCCGACATGTCGGTAGCGCTCTTGCCTACCTGCACGCCACACCTTGCATAACCTTTATACTGGGCCTTGATGCTGATGTAATAGGTAGCACCTGCCGTAGCGGTAAACTCTGGAGAAACGAGATAATCAACATGCTTAGAAGCAGCATCTTCTTTCATGATAGCGCACATCTTAGAAGCAGCTTCTGCCTGACTGTACGCTCCCGTTCCATACTCCCAAGTAACTCCCTTCGTAGGACTGTCATCCACGGCTGTCCAGCCGGCGAGGTCGCCAGCCGTCGTGAAATCGACTGAATACGGGAAAGAGTTCTGGGCCGTTCCCGTCATCACGCCAACAAGCGCGAAGAAGAGAAGTCCGAATGTTCTTTGTAACGTCTTTCTCATAAATAAAAAGTTTAAAAATTAGTATATGTTTAAGTTATTTTCCAAATATGTCGATATGTCGTGTTTCTTCGTTATTCCATAGGGATGCAACAAGGTATGCTCTGATTTCCTTCTGTTTCCGTCTTCCTTTCTATAGGACATGCACCGTTTTTAGTTTTTTATAGAAAAACATGCAGCAATCTGTATAGTACTGGATGCAAAAGTAATAAATATTTTAATATAACAAAAAAATAATAGAAAAAATTAGAACAAAAATAACATTTTGTTGCCAAAAAGATGTTTTTTCGGAAAGAGTGTAGACATTACGCACATCTGTTGGACTGAAATAATTCAGCGTGTGTTTAACCCAAATCG
>CALZJL010000290.1 GCA_945787625.1 uncultured Prevotellaceae bacterium | reverse complement strand
CTTACAGGGTACTTTGATGCTTATGTGCTGGCCTTTGGTGGCGGTGGTGACGGGCTGGAGGTCGAAGCGTATCTCGTCGACTTCGGTGTAGACGGCTCCTGTGGTTGTGCCTGTGATGAGTATGCGGTCGCCGACCTTGAGGTCGCAGGCTTCGATCTTGAACTCGGCGACGCCGAGCTTGCTGTAGTAACGTATGCCTTTGGCACAATAGACTTTTTTCTCGGTGGCGGCTGAGCCTGCTACGGTATTCCACTCTCCGAGGGTCTGCCCTTGGTAGTAGCCGTCCCAAAATCCGCGGTTGAAGACGGTGGCAAGACGCTCGTCGAGCTGGTCCTTGAGCTCTTCGGTAAAGGTGCCGGCGAGGACGGCATTGATGGCGCGGTCGTAGGCTGAGACTACTGTGCTGACGTATTCGGGACCTCGGGCACGACCTTCTATCTTGAACACTCGGACTCCTGAGTTCATCATGCGGTCGACGAAACGGAGCGTCTTGAGGTCTTTGGGCGACATGATGTATTTGTTGTCAATCTGTAGCTCACAGCCGGTCTCAAGGTCTGAGACGAGGTAGCGGCGGCGGCATATCTGCATGCACTCTCCGCGGTTGGCACTCTTGCCTGCATTGTGGAGCGAGAGGTAGCACTTGCCGCTTACTGCCATACAGAGGGCTCCGTGGCAGAACATCTCGATGCGTATGCGCTCTCCGCCTGGGCCGCAGATGTTCTGGGCTTCTATCTGGCGGTATATGTCGGCGACCTGATCCATGTTGAGCTCGCGGGCGAGGACAACGACATCGGCAAACCGGGCGTAAAACTTTAGGGCTTCGATGTTGGAGATGTTGAGTTGGGTGCTAAGGTGGACTTCCTGGCCTATCTGGTTGCAGTATGACATGACGGCTATGTCGCTGGCTATGACTGCGGTGATATGTGCCTGCTTGGCGGCATCGAGTATCTGGCGCATGAGGGGGAGGTCTTCACCGTAGATGATGGTATTGACGGTGAGGTAGCTCTTTACTCCACACAGGCGGCACTTCTCGGCTATGTCCTTGAGGTCATCGATGGTGAAGGTCTTGGCTGAGTGGGCTCGCATATTGAGGTTTTCGATGCCGAAGTATATGCTGTCTGCTCCTGCACGCAGGGCTGCGGCGAGGCTCTCTTGCGAGCCTACGGGAGCCATGATTTCGAAGTCTGATCTTTTCATGGTAGGGGGCTGGATTCTATGGGTAATGTCTTGAGTAGGGCGCGTGTCTCCTCGATGATGGCAAAGAGTTCGTCTTTGCTCTCTGCGCGGAGCATACGTATGCGTGTGTCGCGGAAGTTGGGTATGCCTTTGAATATGGGGGTGGCTGCGAGGTGACGGCGCACGTGTAGTATGCCGCGGTATTCGTCGATGCGCTCTATCGAGGTGAGGGTCTGCTGCTTGAGCAGGTCTATCTTCTCGTCGAGGGTGAGGGTGTGTCCGTGCATCTCGCTGAATATCCATGGTCTGCCAAAGGTGGCACGTCCTATCATGACGGCATCTACTCCATAATGGTCAAAACACTCGCGTGCTCGCTCGGGGGTGGCTACGTCTCCGTTGCCGATGATGGGGATATGTATGCGTGGGTCGGACTTGACTTGACCTATGAGAGTCCAGTCGGCTTGTCCTTGATACATTTGGGCGCGTGTACGTCCGTGTATGGTGAGGGCTTCTATGCCTACGTCCTGGAGTCGTAGGGCAAGGTCGAGTATGAAGGGGGTGCCGTCGGGGAGGTATGTGGTGGCTGTGTCCCAGCCGAGACGGGTCTTGACGGTGACGGGGGTTTGGGGCACGGCTTGGACCACGGCACGTGTGATGTCGAGCAGGAGGGGTACATTTTGCAGCATTCCGCTGCCTGCTCCCTTGCCTGCGACTTTGCGTACGGGGCAGCCGAAATTGAGGTCGAGAACGTCGGGACGCGCTTCCTCGACTACTATCTGTGCCGCCTCCCTCATGGACTCGGTATCTTTGCCGTAAATCTGTATGGCTACGGGGCGTTCGTCGTCGCTGACTTGAAGTTTGGACAGCGAGCGGTTGACCCTGCGTATGAGAGCATCGCTGCTGACAAACTCGGAGTATACCATGGCGGCTCCCATCTGCTTGCACAGCAGGCGGAAGCCTATGTCGGTTACGTCCTCCATGGGGGCAAGGAGGATAGGGCGGAACCCTAAGTCAATGTCGCGTATCTTCATTGCTTGGCTTGGAAGGCGAGGGCATAGAGTCTCATCTGCTTGAGCATGGCGAGGAGACCGTTGCTTCGTGTGGGCGAGAGGTGCTCTCTGAGTCCTATCTCCTGAATGAAATAGGGCTCTGAGGCGAGTATGTCGGCTGGGGTCTGGTTGTCGTAGACGCGCACGAGGAGTGCTACTATGCCCTTGACGATGAGGGCGTCGCTCTCTGCCTGAAAATGTATCTTGCCATCGATGAGGTCTGCCTGCAGCCATACGCGGCTCTGGCAGCCGTCGATGAGGTTGCTCTGTGTCTTGTACTTCTCGTCGAGTGGTGGCTGCTCGCTGCCTATGTCTATGAGCAACTGGTAGCGATCCATCCAGTCATCAAATTCCTGGAACTCTTCGATTATCTCGTCCTGTATCTGGTTGAGGGTCAT
>CALZJL010000289.1 GCA_945787625.1 uncultured Prevotellaceae bacterium | reverse complement strand
CTCCACGTCCTCGGCGACATGTGGGACCGCGGTCCAGGAGCAGAACGCATCGTCGACACCCTCATGCAATACCACAACTTCGACATACAATGGGGCAACCACGACGCCCTATGGATGGGCGCAGCAGCAGGCAACGACTGCAACATCTGCAACGTCCTACGCTTCTGCCTGCGTTTCGGCAACATGACCACCCTCGAAGACGGATACGGCATCAACCTCCTTCCCCTCGCTACCCTCGCCATCAATGTCTACGGCGACGACCCCTGCCCCACATGGCTCCCCGAATATGGAGAATTCGATGACTCCCAGCGCCAGCTCATAGGCAAGATGCACAAAGCCATCACCATCATCCAGTTCAAGCTCGAGCACCAGATGATTCAATCCCACCCCGAGTGGGTCATCAACCGCGACGAAACCCTCGGAGGCATAGACCCCAAGCGCGGAGTATATCGCCACAACGGGCGCGAGTATCCTCTCAAGGACACCCACCTCCCCACCGTCGACTGGACCAATCCCTACAAGCTCACCTCCGCCGAGCGCGAGATGATGGATAAGCTCCACCACTCCTTCCGCGTCAGCGACAAGCTCCAGCGCCACATCAAGTGCCTACTCTCCCACGGTTGCATGTACAACATCTGCAACGGCAACCTCCTCTTCCACGCCTCCATTCCCCTCAACGACGACGGCACCCTCAAGCAAGTCGAACTCATGGGCGTCAAGAGCAGCGGACGCGAGCTCATGGAACGCATTGGACGCGTAGTACGCGCAGCCTTCAACACCGACACCCCACGCGACGAGAAGAAAGCCTGCCGCGACTACCTCATGTACCTATGGTGCGGACCCGAGTCCCCCCTCTTCGACAAGAGTAAGATGACCACCTTCGAGCGCTACTTCACCAACGACAAAGACCTAAAGCACGAAGAAAAAGGCGCATACTTCCGTCTTCGCAACGACCCCAAAGTCTGCGACTATATCCTCGACAGTTTCGGAGTCGAAGGCCCACACCGCCACATCATCAACGGTCACGTCCCCGTCCACGTAGCCGAAGGCGAAAGCCCCATCAAAGCCGAAGGACGCCTCATGGTCATAGACGGAGGCTTCTCCCACCACTACCACTCAGCCACAGGCATCGCAGGCTTCACCCTCGTCTACCACAGCCGAGGCTTCGAACTCATACGCCACGAGCCCTTCAAGAGCAAGAAAGACGCCATCGAAAACGCCAGCGACATTCACTCCAGCAAGCAACTCGTAGAACTCTCAGGACATCGCATCCGCGTCCGCGACACAGACCGAGGCAAAAAGATACAAACCCAGATAGACGACCTCAAGGAACTCGTCTACGCATACCGCCACGGTTTCCTCAAAGAACGCAAATAAAACAAAACAACGACAACACCCACACACACCAATGAGCAACAAGACAGGAGCCTCCTACGCAGCAAGCAAATACATCGAGATACCCGTACGCGAAGCCAGCACCCTCATGGACTTCCTACTCAAGCAGATGGGCATCACCCGCAACCGCGCCAAAGACCTCATGAGCGGTCGCGCCATCACCATTGACCGCAAGCTCGCCACCCAATACGACACACCCCTACACCCCGGTCAGATGGTACGCATCTCACGACACCGCCAGAGCACCATGCTCCTCAACAAATACGTCAAAATAATCTACGAAGACAAAGACATCATCGTCATCGAGAAAAGCCCCGGCATACTCTCCATGGCCTCCAGTCCCAAGCAATACTGCATCAAGACCATACTTGACCAATACTTTGCCAAACGGCACTTCAAATGCACAGCCCACGTCGTACACCGCCTTGACCGCGACACCAGCGGCCTCATGTTGTACGCCAAAAGCATCGAAGCAGCCCAAGCCCTACAGCAAGACTGGCACGCCACAGTCTACGACCGCCGCTACGTAGCCATACTCTGCGGAGTCATAGAGCAAGAAGGAGGCACCATAGAATCATGGCTCAAAGACACCAAGTCACAAGTCACCATCTCCTCCCCCACCGACAACGGAGGCAAACACGCCATCACCCACTACCACAGACTCGCCACTAACGACCAATTCTCACTCGTAGAAATGAAACTTGAGACCGGACGCAAAAACCAAATACGCGTACACATGGCAGACATCGGACACCCCGTAGCAGGCGACGAGAAATACGGCAACGGACGCAACCCCCTACACCGCCTTGCCCTCCACGCCTACCGTCTGCACCTTATCCACCCACGCACAGGCGAAGACCTCCAATTCGAGACCCCCATACCACACGAATTCAAAGCCCTGATAGAAAACGATCAGACACAAGCACAGCAATAACCCACACACACTACTGGTCAGGATTCTCCACCAGCCCCCGATACTCCAAAGGCAGATCACCCTCTATGACCTCGTAAGCCTCAGCCATGATACTTGCGAGGTCATCGCGATGTTCAATAGGATCATGAATCACCAGTCGCAACCTATGAAACGACAAGAACCCCAGTCCCCTCTGCCTCGGCAACACATCAAAACTTCCATCAATCGTCACCGGCACCACAGGCAACCCCAACTCATGCCCAAGCATGAAAGCCCCCCTGCGGAAATGCGCCATGTGACCACAAAACGTACGACT
>CALZJL010000288.1 GCA_945787625.1 uncultured Prevotellaceae bacterium | reverse complement strand
GGCATGTAGTCATCAAGAATAATCAAACAAAATAAATCATATCTACACTATGAAAAAAATCATCTTATCAGCATTCGCACTGATGTGTGCAGTGTTTTCCTACGCTCAAGGCAGCGTTACAAGCGATGACGAGCCCTTGAACATCGACGAAGATACCACAAGCGTATCAAGTCTCGACGAGATTGTCAAGACTCAGGAAATGGTCTACACAAAGAAATTCAGAGACAAAGTTGTACAGAATGTATGGAAACGCAAGAGCTCATTCTCCATAGCATACACGACCGCCAATCTAACAGGAAATGAGCTATCGATGTACGTTCCTAACACAGGATATGTAAAAAAGGAACAGACATTCAAAAGCGACTGGGGCGTTACAATGAAGTTTGCCAACACCGTCCGATTCCACAAACGCCCCATAGCCGACATCGTGTCGTTCGGCCTTGATTACTCGCTGCTGGATCTCTCTATCCTCCACTACAAGGAGCTCGAAGGAGACAAGCTCTACAAGAGCAGCGAGACATGGACGGAAAATATAGACGGTAAGATACGCAATCCACACTACATCCCATGGGGATTGCAGATGTATAATTTCACCTACGGCATGAATCTCGGCCCCTCTATCGGAGTAGCCCCCTTCGCACGTTTTAAGAATCCTCAGTTGGCACACCTCCGCCTTCACCTGTATTTCAATGTAGGATACCGCGCAAGTCTGCTCTTGATGAAAGGCAACGACGACAAGGATGCTGCGCAGCCACGCGATGAGAAGGTCAAGGAATCATCAAAACTGCAATGGGGACACGGATTCTATACGATGTTCGGAGTCAGGATGTCATGGAAAGGCATAGGCATTGGCTACGAGCTGGTCAACGGAAGCCAGAAGTACAAGTCGGTGGAGACGGAAATCTACGGCTCAGGTACAAACAAGCTCAAGGAGTCATCACACCGTATCGTATTGTCATATATATGGTAAGTCTAACAACAAATCACAGGAAATCATGAAAAATAGAATATTAGCCATAATGCTTTGCGTGGCAGCAAGCATCAACATCGTAGCACAGAGTCTCGCATCGGGCAAGTGCGGCAAGGACGTAACGTGGACTTTCGACGGCAAGACCCTCACAATCAAGAATGTCTCCAAGGACTACCTGACAGTCTCTATTCGGGACTACAATACTACCAACCAGAAGGCACCTTGGCTACAGAAAGGACTCGATGTCAGGAGCGTGCGAATAGGAGAAAATATAGGAGCAATCGGCTCGTGTGCATTTGCAGGAATGGAAAACATCACCGAAGTCATCTTCGAAGACAATCTCAGCGTGACGAGCATAGGCTGGGGAGCATTCCTCAACTGCCGTAGCCTGTCAAACATCTCTCTTCCTCCCTCTGTCAAGTTGATAGGCACAGTGGCATTTGCCAACTGTTCGGGACTAAACAGTATCAAGATCTCCGACAAATGCGTAGTACAAGACCAGGCCTTCCTCAACTGTACGGGAGTGAGGTCAATCAGCGTGAGCCCCACAGCATCGCTCGGACAGTACGTGTTCGCATACGAGAACAAGACCCCGAGCGGAGTCAAACACACACTCTATAGCTATGAGATAGGCCGCCTGCCAGCAGACATCAACGTCCGCAACTGCTACAGATATGGAATCGCCCCAGAGGCAGTCGAAAGGCTTCGCAGCAATGGTATCGGCTCATTGGAAGACTACGATCTCGTCACATCAGAGATTGACAGCATCATACCCAACATCGGCTACACCCGCAGCAAGACGTACGCCCTGATTATCGGCAACCAGAACTATCGCTTTGCCCCCTCAGTACCCTTTGCCATACACGATGCCCGCGTATTCCGCGAATACTGCGAGAAGACACTCGGAGTGCCACAGAACAATATCCACTACGTGCAAGACGGCACCAAGCACATGATCATGGAGGAAGAGCGCAGCTGGCTTGAAAGCATCGGCAACCGTCAGGACAAACGACTGATCGTCTACTATGCCGGCCACGGCGTCCCCGACACCAAAAAGCAAAACAAAGCATACCTGCTCCCCACCGACGTCTTGGCAGCCAAGCCCCACCAAGGCATCGACATGAGTGAGTTCTACGCAATGCTCGGCGATATGGAGTTCGAGCAGATATCAGTCTTCATGGACGCATGCTTCAGCGGCATCACGCGCGACAACCAAGGTGTGACCGAAGGCACCCGTGGCGTAGAGATCGAAGCGGAAGAAACCAGCATCAACAACGACAACATCGTAGTGTTCAGCGCAGCTCAAGGCAACGAGACAGCCCAGGGATTCCAGCGCGAAGGTCACGGCCTCTTCACATACTACCTCATAAAGGGCATCAAAGAGACCTCCGGCACAGCCAATTTCGGTGACCTCTCGGACTATATCAAATACAAAGTCAGCACGACCGCGCCCAACCTCAAGCTGCGTAAGCCCCAGACCCCAGTCACAACGGCATCAAGCAACGTAGGCGACGACTGGCGTTTGAAGTCATTCTAAATCTAAAATGCACAACTTATACGTCACCCCCTCTGAGGACTTCCTCAAGAAGGGGTGATTTTTATCAAAAATAGTTTGTTATTTAAAATAAAAGTCATACCTTTGCGTAGAAAAACCTCA
>CALZJL010000287.1 GCA_945787625.1 uncultured Prevotellaceae bacterium | reverse complement strand
ATACCGATGGTGCTGGCTCTCAATATGATGGACGAAGTGGAGCGCAACGGGGGAGCTGTGCGTATTAACCGCATGGAGGCTATGCTTGGCATTCCTGTGATTCCAATATCGGCGATGAAAAACGAGGGCGTGGACGAGGTGATACGTCATGCTCTCCATGTTGCACGCTATCAAGAGGCTCCTTTGAGACAGGATTTCTGCTCGCCAAACAGGAATGGAGGTGTGGTACACCGTGCGCTGCATGCCATCATGCATTTGATTGAGAATAGAGCTAAGAGGGCTGAGATTCCGCTACGCTTTGCGGCTTCGAAACTGATAGAGGGTGATGCTTTGGTGGCTGAGTCTCTGGGTCTGAGCGATAAGGAGCAGGAGGCTGTGGAGCATATCGTGAGGCAGATGGAGGAGGAGCGTGGTTTGGATCGTCAGGCTGCGATGGCTGCGATGCGTTTTGCCTACATCGGTGAGGTTTGTGAGCAGACTGTGGTCAGGCCGCATGAGAGTGCCGAATATAGGCGTTCGAAGCGTATTGACCGCGTCTTGACGGGGCGTTGGACTGCATTGCCTGCCTTTATCGCTATCATGGGCTTGGTGTTTTGGGTTACGTTCTCGTCGCTCGGGGCATGGCTGCAGGAACTTTGCGAGGCTGGGATAGAGTGGGTCACTGAGGTGACGGACTCGTGGCTCACGGAGTGTGGGATTGCACCTTCAGTACATTCGCTGATTATCGACGGCATATATAGCGGAGTGGGTACTGTCCTCACGTTTCTGCCGCTGATTTTGCTGCTGTTCTTCTTCTTGTCGATGCTGGAGGACAGCGGATATATGGCGCGCATAGCTTTCGTTATGGACAAGCTGCTCAGGCGTATCGGCCTGTCGGGGCGAAGCATAGTACCGCTGCTGATAGGATTCGGTTGTAGTGTGCCGAGCGTGATGAGCTCGCGCACGTTGCCGAGTCATCGTGACCGCAGACTGACGGTGCTGCTCACTCCGTTTATGTCGTGTACAGCCAAGGTGCCTGTGTATGCCTTCTTCTCGGCGGCTTTCTTTCCTGAAAACGCTGCCTGGGTGACGGTGAGTCTCTACGTCATGGGCATAGTGGTGGGCATAGTGGTGGCACTGGCACTCAAGCGCACTCACTTCTCGGGCGAGGCGGTGCCTTTTGTGATGGAGCTGCCCAACTATCGTATGCCGCTGGCAAGCAACGTAGCGAGGCTGCTGTTTGAAAAGGCGAGGGATTTCGTACAGAGGGCGTTCTCGATAATTTTCGTTGCTTCGATGGTGATATGGTTCTTGCAGACTTTTGACTTTGGCCTGGATATGGTGGCTGAGGGGCAGGAGCAGACGAGTATGCTGGCACAGATTGCCGATGTGATGGTGCCTGTGTTTGAGCCTTGGGGCTGTGGTGACTGGCGTATCATTGCGGCTCTGGCAAGCGGTTTTCTTGCCAAAGAGAGCGTGGTGAGCACACTCTCTACACTCTTTGCCGGGGTGCCTGTGAGCGAAGTGCTCACACCTGTGACGGCATACGCCCTGATGGTGTTCTGCTTGCTATATACGCCTTGCGTGGCTGCCATGGCTACGATACGTCGCGAGCTGGGTACGAAGTACGCCGTGATGATTACGGCGTTCCAATGCGTGTTGGCGTGGGTCGTGGCTTATGGGGTATATCTGCTATCTAACCAGTTCTTTGCATAACCTGTCCTGATAGAGTCGGCTCTCACCCACAGGGCTATTGCGGTTGATGATGACAAAGGCATACCAATGTCCGTTGCGAGCCTTGGCATAACCGCTGAGACTCGATACGGCGCGACTCGTGAGTGTGCCAGTCTTGCAGAATATCCTTCCCTTGAACTCTGGTCCTGACATTCGTGTGAGCAACGAGCCACGACGAGTAGGGTGGGAGGGAGTAGCGAGGGCATGGTTCAGCAAAATGTCGCGCATAGACTCGTCACTCCATGCATAGCGTAGCAGGGCAAGGAGAAAGTTGGCGTCGACACGGTTGTCGGGCGAGAGTCCGGAGCCGTCGTTGAGTGTGAAGGGGGTGGTGTCATACCGTAAATCCTGACTGAGGAAAAGTTCGGTCTGACTCTGCCCCTTGCCTCGGAAGGGCTCGTAACGGTCCCGGTAGTGGTTGGTGTGGTGATAGAGGGCATCGGCCTTGATATTGCTGCTGTGTATGAGCATGGGCGAGATGACCTGCTCTATGGGGGTGGTGATGGTCTTGAGGGGTGTGATACCGACGTATATGCGCGGTCCTGGTTCTACCCTGATATTGTGATACTTGATGCCTTGCCTGGCGAGCAGGGTGCTCACCTCGCTTCTGATGCGCCGCTGACCTTTGAGCAGGACAGGGAGCTTGTTGTACGGTATGTCCCATACGGAGGCTGTGTGGTGAGGACGCAGAGTGTCGGTACGGGCAAGGTTGAGTACGACTTTGCCTTCGATTTGGCTTATACCTTTGCTGCTGAGGGCTGAAATGAGGGGTGAGAGGTCGTCGATGACTGGGTCGTCATCGGTCTGTATGATGACATCACCGTGGAGGGTGCCGCCCTTGATACGTCCGCGCGTAGAAATGCGTGTCTGGTATTTGTGCTCGGGACCAAGTCGCTTGAGGGCTGCTATGGCGGTGAGGAG
>CALZJL010000286.1 GCA_945787625.1 uncultured Prevotellaceae bacterium | reverse complement strand
TCACAATGGTAGCCCTCCACAAGATAGGAGCAGTCGCCGTACCAGCCACACACCTGCTTACCGACAAAGACATCATATACCGCTGTCACGAAGCGGACATACGAGCCATCGTCGCAGTAGGCGACATGACAGTGCTGCGCAATATCATACGCGCACGGCCATACTGCCAGTCCCTGCGACACTGTATCAGCATAGGTCCCGTAGTGCCACAAAACTGGGAAAACTTCTATCAAGGCTGTATGCTCGCCCCACGCTTCAAGAGCCAAAAAGGCAAAAACCACGTCACCGACAACTTCCTCATGTACTTCACGTCAGGGACCAGCGGAGAGCCAAAGATGGTCATGCACGACCATTCATACCCACTCGCACACATACTCACCGCCAGATATTGGCACAACATACACCCAGGCAGTCTGCATCTCACCGTAGCCGACACAGGGTGGGGCAAGGCAGTGTGGGGCAAGTTCTACGGACAGATGATAGCAGGAGCCACCATCTTCGTCTACGATTTCGAAGGGCGTTTCGAGCCAGACAAGATGCTCGAAGTAATATCCCGATTTCAAGTCAGCAGCTTCTGCGCACCACCCACCGTATACAGATTCATGATACGCGAGGACCTCTCGCGATACGACCTCAGCCACCTCGAATACTGTACCACGGCAGGCGAAGCCCTCAATCCCAACGTCTTTCTCGAATGGAAAGAAAAGACCGGCATCATGATTTACGAGTCATACGGCCAGACCGAGACCACCTTGGTACTAGGCACCTATCCATTCGTACAGCCACGACCAGGCAGCATGGGGCTACCCAATCCACAATACCAGATAGACGTAGTAAACACCAAGGGAGAATCGTGTGCAGTAGGCGAACAAGGGCAACTTCTGATAAAGGTCGAAGGCAATGAAACCCTCGGCCGCCCACTCGGACTATTCAAAGAGTACTACCGCAATCCCAACCTCACCTCCCAGTCCATACAAGGCGGCTGGTACAACACAAAAGACGTCGTATATCGCGACGCAGAAGGCTACTACTGGTACGTAAGCCGTGCCGACGACGTTATCAAATCCAGCGGATACCGCATAGGCCCCTTCGAAGTAGAGAGTGCCCTCATGACCCACCCTGCCGTAGTAGAATGTGCCATAACAGGAGTCCCCGACGAAGTGCGCGGCATGGTAGTCAAGGCCACCGTTGTCCTCGCCGACGACTATGTAGGCAAAGCAGGCCCCGACCTCATTCACGAACTGCAAGACCACGTCAAGCACGAGACCGCACCATACAAATACCCGCGTATCATCGAGTTCGTCGATGAGCTGCCCAAGACCATCTCAGGCAAGATACGACGAGTAGAGATACGCGAGCGCGACAAATAGAATTGCCTACAATGACTCCAAGATACGCTTGAGTACCACCGTAGCCGAAATCTCACGGTTGGCAGCCTCAGGGATAACCAATGAATTGGCACCCTCAATCACCTCGTCCGTCACAATCATATTGCGGCGGACGGGGAGGCAATGCATAAACTTGCCATTGTCCGTCACCCTCATCTGACGCTCAGATACAGTCCAGTCCGCCATCTTGTGATAATCCTCCAAGATTTCGCCATACCTCTCAGGCAGAGTGACACCAGGGCAAGACCAGTTCTTGGCATAGACAAAATCAGCACCCTCGAAGGCCTTCATCTGATCATACTCGATGCGAGCATCGCCAGCAAAAGCAGCGTCCAGCTCATACCCCTTGGGGTGAGTAATCACAAAATCCACATCAGCCGCATTCATCCACTCGGCAAACGAATTAGGCACAGCCTGAGGCAGGGCCTTGGGATGAGGAGCCCAAGTCAGCACGACCTTGGGACGCACCTTCGTCTTGTGCTCCTCAATAGTAATAAGGTCAGCAAAAGCCTGCAAAGGATGCACCGTAGCCGTTTCCATAGCAAAGACAGGTTTGCCGCTATATTTCACAAACTGATTATACACCGTCTCGGCATAATCATACTCACGATCCTTCAGACCGGCAAACGAACGAATACCAATCACATCACAATAGCTCGCCATCACGGGTATAGCCTCAAGAAGATGCTCACTCTTGTCGCCGTCCATGATTACACCACGCTCAGTCTCCAACTTCCAAGCCCCGGCATTCACGTCCAGGACTATCACATTCATGCCCAGGTTGAGAGCAGCCTTCTGAGTGCTCAGGCGAGTACGCAGACTATTATTGAAGAAAACCAGGAGAGCCGTCCTGTTGCGTCCCAAATCCACATACTTGAAACGTTCACGCTTAATCTCCATCGCCTCGGCCAAAGCCACATCGAGACGACCTAAGTCACTGACATTCAAAAAAGATTTCATAACATATCGAATTAAAATAATTACACACCTGTAAACACAGACGCGAAATTACACAATTCCACCGACAAAACAGAATGTTTTTGAGAAAAAAAGTGTAATTTTGCCAACGATATGAACTACGAAGCATTAAAAGACAAAAATATAGCCGTACTCATCAGCGGCGGAGTAGACAGCGGAGTGGTCACCCACCTGCTATGCCAACACGGACTAACCCCAGACCTATACTACATCAAGATAGGCATGGAAGGCGAGGATTCGAGCTGTACAGCCGAAGAAGACATCGAGCT
>CALZJL010000285.1 GCA_945787625.1 uncultured Prevotellaceae bacterium | reverse complement strand
ATGTCGAAGACCTGAAATGGCTCGAAGATTTGCAAAACAGTATCAAAAACAAAAACGAGGAATAAAAAGCCAAAAAAACCGAGCATGTCCCACGATTTGAGATAGCAACCAGTTATCTTTGTTGCGAGAAAGCCCACGAAAAAGAAAAATATATGAAATAAAAAAGCCTCTCCGAAGAGAGGCCATAGGGATTCACCCTTCGGCATATAGCCTTATTGTGATAAGGTGATGAAATAAATTTCGAGCGCAAAGGTAAGCAATATTAATGAAACAAACAAATAAAATCAGAAAAAAATATGAAAAAACGAATTTTAGGATTAGACACAGGCTCAAACAGCTTAGGTTGGGCAGTTGTAGACCGCGAAGAAAACGGAAGATACACACTAATAGACAAAGGAGTGCTAATCTTCCAAGAAGGAGTCAACATAGAGAAAGGAATAGAATCCAGCAAAGCCTCCGAACGCACAGCACACCGCGCACTCCGCAGGCAATATTTTCGACGCAGGCTACGCAAGATAGAAGTACTAAAAGTGCTAATCAAGCACGACCTATGTCCAGCCCTGACCGAAGAAGACCTAAAGCTCTGGCAAACACGCAAGATCTACCCACTCAAAGACGAGTTTATGCTATGGCAGCGCACCAGCGACACCAAAGACATAAATCCCTACCATAGCCGCCATATATGCCTCACCGAAACACTCGATCTGAAAAAACAAACAGACCGATACACCCTAGGCCGCGCCATGTACCATCTGGCACAACGCAGAGGTTTCAAGAGCAATCGCCTTGATGCCAGCGAAGAATCCCAAAGCGGAGCCGTCAAGACAGGCATCTCCAACCTCACCAACGAAATGCAAGAAGCAGGGTGCACATACCTCGGAGAATACTTTTACAAACTCTACAGCGAGCAGAGTAATAAAGTACGCATACGCACACGATACATAGACCGCGAACAACACTACAAAGCAGAATTCTACGCCATCTGCGCCAAACAGCAACTCAGCGACGACCTCAAGCAAGACCTCGAACGAGCACTCTATTTCCAGCGTCCACTCAAGAGCCAGCGGCAAAGCGTAGGAAAATGCACCCTCGAAAAAGGCAAAGCCAGATGCAGCGATTCCCACCCCCTATATGAAGAATTCCGTATGCTATCATTCCTCAACACCATACGCATACAAGGTCCCAACGACACAGAACTGCGTCCCCTCAACCAAGACGAGCTACAAAAGATAGTCCCACTCTTCTACCTAGTCAGCAAAGCCAATTTTGACTTCAAAGACATAGCCAAAAAGATAGCAGGCAAAGCAAAGTATCAGCACATCAGCGACAAGACAGACTATCCCTACAAATTCAATTACCGCGAGACACAAGGTGTGCCAGGCTGTCCCACAATAGCACAGCTAAAAAACATATTTGGAGAAGATTGGCAACACAGCATAGCCGAAACCTACAGCCACAACCAACGCAAAGACGGCACCATCAAGACCATCGAAGAGATGATCTGCGACGTATGGAACGTGCTCTATTTCTTCGACAGCACAGACAAACTCAAAGAATACGGCATAACACAGCTCCAGCTCAACGACGAACAAGCAGAAAAATTCTCCAAGATACGACTCAGCAAAGACTTCTCGTCCCTCTCGCTCAAAGCCATACGCAACATACTCCCCTTCCTGCGCATCGGGATGCTATACAGCCACGCCACCTTCATGGGCAAAGTCCCAGACATCGTAGGCACGGCCGTATGGGACGAGTCACAGCAGCGAGAACACATCATCAGCGAAATAATGCGCATGACCGCCACCCCCATCGACAAAGTTCGAGAGCAACACCAGACCCTCGAACACTGCATCAAAGACTTCCTGTGCAGCGAATACGGAGTCAGTCCACAACTCGCAGACACCCTCTACCACCCCTCAATGATAGAAACCTATCCCGACGCAAAGCCAGACAAAAACGGAGTCGTACTCCTTGGCAGCCCACTCACCAATGCCGTACGCAACCCCATGGCCATGCGCTCCCTCCACCAAGTCCGCAAAATCGTCAACACCCTCATCAAAGAAGGCAAGATAGGTCCCGACACCGAAGTACACATCGAATACGCCCGTAGCCTCAACAACGCCAATATGCGAGCCGCCATCAACGACCGCCAGCGCGAAACAGAAAAGAAGCGCAAGAAATACGCACAAGAACTAAAAGAACTCTACAAGAAAGCCACAGGCCACGACATCGAGCCGACAGAGACAGACATTCTGAAATACCAGCTATGGGAAGAACAAAGCCACATCTGCCTATATACAGGCCACGAGATAGCCATCTCAGACTTCATCGGCGCAGGTCCCACATACGACATCGAGCACACCATACCACGCAGCGTCGGAGGAGACAGCACCCAAGAAAACATGACACTCTGCGACAGCCGTTATAACCGCGACATAAAAAAAGCCAAGCTCCCCAGCCAGCTCGAAGACCATGAGCAAATCCTCACCCGCATCGAACCCTGGAAGAAAAAGATAGAAGACCTCACCCGGCAAATCGACAAGATCACCACCAGAGGCATTTGGGACAAAAACGTGAAAGACTCCTATATACGCAAGAAGAACCGCCTCAAGATGGAGCGCGACTATTGGCGAGGCAAGTACC
>CALZJL010000284.1 GCA_945787625.1 uncultured Prevotellaceae bacterium | reverse complement strand
TTGTCGTATGGCGAGACCCCCGCGACCTCTACAGCATCGCCACACGCCTCAACGTCCAATGGATGGCCCACGACAGCGTCAGCGACTTCATCGAATGGATGCGAGTCTCATATCACGGCTTCGACCCACACGCCACCACATACCTCCCCATCGAGTTCGAACAGCTCGTCAACTCCTACGACACCGAAGTCAGCCGCATAGAACAATACCTCAGTCTCGACCACGCCCATCACACCAAGCCCCGCCACTCCTTCGACCCCGAAGTCTCCAGACGCGGCGTAGCGGAATGGAGACACAGCCCCATGCCCCAAAGCCATTTCGAAGCCATACGGCAAGCCATGCCCCAACTATGTTACGACAGTCAGAAAGACACATGAAGAAATACAAGACAGGATATACCACCGGAGTCTTTGACATGTTCCACATCGGTCACCTCAACATACTGCGCCGAGCCAAGTCAATGTGTGACACACTCATCGTCGGCGTCACCACCGACGAGCTCTGCCTCGCACGCAAACACAAACTCCCCATTATCCCCCAGTCAGACCGCGTCGCCATCATTCAAGCCATACGCTACGTAGACCAAGTCGTCCTGCAGGAAGACATGGACAAACTCGCAGCCGTCCGACGTCTCAACGCCGACGTCATCTTCGTAGGCACAGACTGGCAAGGCACCCCCCAATGGCAGACCTACGAAAGCCAACTCTCCGAGGCAGGCTGCGACGTAGTCTACCTCCCCCACACCGACGGCATCAGCAGCACCTCACTTGCACACAAGGCTGCCGTTGCAGACAAAGACCCCATGCCCAACACTTGAGTCCACCCTGCGACCCGACAAGTCATACACCACACCCTCTCCAGCGAGCCCCTCACCACGAGAGCCCACGACCTCGACCACATCGCAGAAATGCTCATTGATATACCTCAGTCCAGCTAAAGCATCAATCTCGCCCCAGCCCCACACACTGTTAGGATAGAGCAACGAAGAGTCACCCCTACGGCAAGAGTGAGCAATGACCTCCTTGACATCATCAGGCGACAGCCACGGACAAGCCTCCAACCACAAGGCCACGATCCCCGTCACCACAGGACACGACATCGACGAGCCACTATTCAACGCCCACGGATATTCATGCTCTCCCCAAGCAGAAACATTCAGCGCATTTGTATTCTGAGGCAAAGAACCCGTCCCCTGCCTCTGCCTCTCCAGCCACTGCCGGCTATACGAACTCACCACATTTATCCCCGGAGCCACCACATCAGGCTTGATCAGGCCAGACATCGTCGGTCCCTTGCTGCTATACTGCGACACCACCCCACCCGAGCCAGACTCCATCCCAGCAAGATTGCCATACAGATTCTCCCTCCTCCGCATGTGGGCAGTAATCCCCACACACACCGAAGCCTCAGCAGAGCCTGGAAACAAGATATTGTGGTCATACGTAAAATCATCAAGATTCCCGTCCAGCTCATTAGCCGCGAAATATCCCCCCGAAGCATACGCCCCTATCACATTGTCCTCCCCCAAGAGCGTCAGAGAGACAGGCAGAGCCGCACAGCCCAGCCACGAATTTTTCGTGTCCGTCACCAGCAACTCCGTAACCCATTGCTCCTCATCGAAACACGAGCGATACATACCCATCATCACCACCACACTATCCTTGCCGAACGACAGCCGCTCTGTCAGGACACTATCCTCATACAAGCTAAAATCCGAAGTATCATACTCCCACACCACCCTCTCGCCCCCTGGAGGATAAAACGTCAGGCGGAGACTCACAGGCTCAGGCGAAGCCAACGTATACAACGCGCTCTTATCGTCAGAATCCAGGAAAGCCCCAGCCTCAGCCACACCCCGAGCCTTGTACACGAACGAAGGCGTAGTCCCCTCGTTGCCCGCCGAAGCACACAATATCCTCCCCCTCCCCGTCATACGTTCCAACACCTCACAATACAAGACATTGTCAAACATATCCTCCCGGCTACCCTCAGAAAGATTAATCACACACGGTTTGCCCACACTCTCAGCATAGTCAAAGATATACTTGAAACCCAGCAAATCCGTAGCCGTAGTATACAAATCCCACATCTCCTTAGGCACCACCCCCTTGTTGCTCCCCACCATATTAGCCACCAGACAGATATCCGCCCCAGGCGCCATACCCCCATACTGATACTCCCAGTCCAAAGCCTTAGAGAAAACCCCACCCAAGCCGCTCCCCGCAGCCGAGCCCAACGTATGAGTGCCATGAGTAGACAAAGCAATATCAGCCGAAGCCCCCTTGCCAACGACAGCCTCCTCCGTATCGTACACCCTCCCCAGACAGTAAGCCGTATCCTCATCAGCAAACATCGGCGGAGCCACACCCCCGTCCGACAGATCCAGCTGATCCCACACAGCCTTGATGCGCAGATTCTCACCGTCGCGCGAATAAAAATTAGGGTGCGTCAAGTCAAAACCTATATCCATCACACCCACCACGACACCCCTGCCCGTCAGACCATACCCATTCCTCACGTCCTCCACCTCCCGAAGACTACGCGGCGAGGCACACACACCCACTATATGCGCCGTAGTATCGTTAGTCACCGAATTGCACGCCCCAGCCTCAATCCTCACCACCCGAGGCATTGCAGCAAGCTCCCCAATCCTAC
>CALZJL010000283.1 GCA_945787625.1 uncultured Prevotellaceae bacterium | reverse complement strand
ATCAACACTAAGCCCTCCCATGAACGAGATGCCCGTTGTCAGAGGGGCATTCAGGTAGTAGTATTCCGGACGGTAGTTGAAGATATTGTCGATTGTAAAGGTCACTCTTGCCCACGACGCGATATGCCCCGTAGCTTGAAGCTTCCAGAGTGTGTAGGCAGGATATGTGATGGTGCGTACACCGGCATCGGGCGTAGAGAGCGACAGGAACTCGTTGTTCTTCACAGCCGAGAGGAAACGTCCCGACAGTTGTACGTCAAACTTGAAGTCTCGGCAGAAACGATGCTCCCAGCCTCCATGAGCCGTCAGACTGTGCGGACGCGCCGGCATATACGGAGTGGCTGATGTCGGAGCCGATGATTCAAGCGTGAGGTTGTACGACAGTTTGGCACTCCAGCCCCCACTCCATCTCCCTTGCAAGGTGGTCTCGACGTTGAAGATGTCCATCGGGTCAAGATTGATATACGGCAAATAGTATTCTCCATCTTCCTTCTGGTATGGGACACCCGTAGAAATACGTCCGTTGGCGTGAGTGTATGAGCCGCTCAGCATCACGCTATATCCTCCGTTGAAATACTCGGTACTGAGGTTGACGTTGTGGCTGCTCTCGGCACGAAGATCGGGGTTGCCCTCGATGGTCCAGATGCCCGACATATCAAAGTCATAATAACGTTCCTTGAGCGTGGGAGCCCTAAACCCCATACCGTACGAAGCGCGTAGGCGACAATGCTCCGTAGGGCTGAAACGTGCAGCCAGACGAGGTGTGACGCGCTGGCTGACGATTGCTGTTCCGCCCGACTTGTCGATAAAGTTGTCATAACGTAGGGCTGCGACAATCTCCCACTTGCGACTGACAACCCAATCATACTGTGCAAACACATCAAAGGACTGCTGACGGAATTTGCCGTCGCCGACATTACGGTTGAGCATGAAATCATACAGATAGTCTGCTCCAAGCGTGAGAGTGGCGTTATGCTTGTCTGCCGAACTTGCATAATCGGGAGAGCCAAACACATGGCTGTACAACACCTTGCCAGAATTCTGCACGTTGCTGTACCTGCGAATGTCAAGATTGGTAATCCTGTAGAAGTCCGACTTGTCATACTGGTCAAAGGCATACGATGCCTCAACGCGGTCGCGAGGGCTAATGTCCCACTTGGCAGACAAGCCTGCCGAATAGTCACGATAACGCTCGGGAACCTCGGCACTACGCTCCACTTTACGATAGAAATACCCCAAACGACCTTCGAGCGCAAAGTTCTTACAAAGCTTCAGGGCTATCTTGTCCTTGAAGTTGAGAGTATGTCCGCCATATACGCGGTTGAAGGTTGTGGTCTGCGGCTCAGTACCTGTTCCTTTGACATCGTAGGAGTCAAGAGCGGTATATGCAAAGCCGAAGGTATTGCCCACACGCCCCTTGTTGAACGAAGCCAAGGCATCATATCGCTGGCTGCCATGGTTGGCCCATCTTGAGTCGACACGTACCGACCATGGGGCAACAGCCTTTTTGGTAATGATGTTTATCACCCCACCTGCTGCATTACTGCCATAGAGTGCTGATGCCGAACCGCGGATTATTTCTACTCTCTCGACGTCCATCATGCTGATGCGCTCGAAGTCTACGTTGTCCATAGTCTCGCCTGCGAGCCTCTGCCCGTCTATCAGGATAAGTACGCTCTGCCCCATAAAGCCGGCAAGGTTCATGTTTACCTGTTGGTTCATGGCATAGGAAAACTCTATGCCTGGCAGGACATATTCGAGCAAGTCCATGATATTGGTGGCGTCAGACTTGCGGATTTCATCATTGGTGATGAGCCGCGTCTGTACGGGCACGTTCTTTAGCGTATGGGGAGTACGCGTGGCCGTCACTACAAGCTCGTCCATGTCGGTATCGTCCTGCGCCATGACGAGCACGGGCAATAAGGCCGACATGATACACATATAGTACGGGAGAGCATGTTTCATAGCTTTCTGTATTTGATGGTAAAGCAGCACTTCTTGCCCTCGTTGCTGATATAGTTCTTGAGCTCGACGGCAAATTGTGAGCCATCTGCGGTCTTAACGATATATTGGGCAGGACGGAATGTAAACGATGGTGGTATAGGGGGGATATACATGGAGAGCCACTTCGCCAAAACGGGATTCAGGGCGATACCCTGACTCGGCACGTAGCAGTCCATCATCTTGGAGTTGTCGTCCCAGACTTGGTCGGTAGTCCACACGTCCTCGACCCATGTCTTGGTTGCTTCGTCCCAGACAGAGCCGTGATTTGTACGGAAGTTGTTGCGATGTATGGCTATATGCCAACGCTCTGGCTCTGCCTGCTCTGCGGTAGGAAAAAAGTATTCGAAGCGATTGTTGCCCAGCCCCTGTCCGAAGATATCATACCAATACATGTATTGCCCCGTAGCCGACGCATCGGGCATCGTCGTCACACTCTCACCTACAGCCTGCTTAGGTATGGGGTGCGAGACAATATCCCGAGGGTTGTCAAAATCAATATAATACCATCGGTCCCATGCGCTGGCGTCAAGATAAATCTCATCGGGGGTAGTCTGAGGCTCGTCTCCTACCTCATCGTAAACCCACGAGAATGCACCCTCGCAACTTGCAAGCATGGCAAGTGCGAGGGTGGATAATATAATAATACGAACG
>CALZJL010000282.1 GCA_945787625.1 uncultured Prevotellaceae bacterium | reverse complement strand
GTTTTGAAAAAAGAGCGTCCTCTCGCGAAATGAATGCACAAGGGGACGATCTTTTTATCATGTAAACTGTCAAAAGTTGTCTCTGGCTTGGATTATCCGCCAAAGTTATCGAAGCGAATCATGTCGTCCTCTACACCGAGTGAGTGTAGGAGGTCAAGCACAGTCTTTGCCATCATTGGAGGACCGCAGAGGTAGTACTCGCAGTCTTCGGGAGCCTCGTGCTGCTTGAGATAGGTGTCGCCCATGACTGGAGCTACGAAGCCAGGAGTGTACTTGATTCCTGCTGCATCGGCCTTCGGATCTGGACGGTCGAGTGCCAGATGGAAGTGGAAGTTGGGGAAGTCCTTCTCAAGCTGCAGGAAGTCGTCGAGGAATGGTATTTCTTCGAGAGCACGTGCACCGTAGAAGTAGTGCATGGGGCGCTTGCGGTCCTCGTCTTTGACACCGTGGCCCTTGAGCATGTGCATGATTTGCGCACGCAGAGGTGCCATACCTGCACCACCGCCTACCCAGATCATCTCACGACCTGTACCGTACGCTGGACGGAACTCTCCGTAAGGACCTGACATGGTGACCTTGTCGCCGGGCTTGAGGCTGAAGATGTATGACGATGCTATACCTGGATTTACGTCCATAAAGCCAGGGCCTTGATCCTTTGGCTTGAACGGAGGTGTGGCAATACGTACGTTGAGGGTGATGATGTCGCCCTCGTCAGGGTAGTTGGCCATAGAGTAGGCACGGATTGTAGCTGTTGGATTCTGACACTTGAGGCCGAAGAGACCGAACTTCTGCCATGCAGGAAGGTAGGTGTCGCCGATGAGGCTCTTGTCGAAGTCCTTGTCGTAATCGATACAATCGAATGCAGGAATCTTGATCTGTGCGTATGAGCCTGGCTCGAAGTCCATGTGCTCGCCTGGAGGCAAGGCAACTTTGTACTCCTTGATAAAGGTTGCAACGTTGCGGTTGCCGATGACGGTACACTCCCACTCCTTGACGCCCATAACAGAGTCGTCGACCTTGACTTCGAGGTCGCCCTTGACCTTGCATTGGCAGCCGAGACGCCAGTTCTCCTTGATCTGCTTGCGCGTGAA
This sequence comes from uncultured Prevotellaceae bacterium, assembly GCA_945787625.1. Next base: position 1,564 of record CALZJL010000282.1, on the reverse strand, counting down.
GTGTCCCTTTTCTGAGTCGAGAATCTCACCGCCACCTACGGGCACCTGAAGCTTGCACTGGCCGCAAGAGCCCTTGCCGCCGCATGCGCTTGGCAGGAATATGCCTTCCTGGCTGAGGGTGCTGAGCAATGAGCCTCCCTGACCTACGGAGAGCTTCTCCTTGCCGTTGATGGTTACGGTAACGTTGCCACTGGGTGACAGATAAGTCTTAGCAATGAGCAGGATGGCTACCAACACGAGGATGATGACCAGAAATACTGCAATGCTTGATAATATCAAATTCATATCCATTGTATATTCCTCCTGTTATTTTAGATGTTAAGACCTGAGAAGCACATGAAGGCCAGAGCCATCAGACCTACGGTGATGAAGGTGATACCGAGACCTTGCAGAGGCTTGGGAACATCTGTGTATGCCATCTTCTCGCGAATGGCAGCAAGACCTACGATGGCCAAGAGCCAGCCTATACCGCTACCGAGCGCGTATGCCACACAGTCGCCCACACCGCCTATAAACTGGGCGTTGGTAGGCTCCATGCCTATGCGCTGCTGCATGAAGAGCGATGCACCCATGATGGCGCAGTTTACGGCTATCAAGGGAAGGAAGATACCGAGCGAAGCGTAGAGTGAGGGGCTGAAACGCTCGACGATCATCTCGACAAGCTGTACCATACCTGCAATCACGGCGATGAACAGGATAAAGGCCAGGAATGAGAGGTCTACGCCATCGACGATACAGTCAGGACCAAGCACCTTGGTCTGGAGCAGATAGTCGACGGGCACCGTGACGAGCAACACGAAAGTCACCGCCACGCCAAGACCCAATGCAGTCTTTACATTCTTTGAAACAGCAAGGTACGAACACATGCCGAGGAAGAATGCGAAAATCATATTGTCCACAAAGATAGAGCGGACGAAGAGTGAAATCATGTGTTCCATATTACTTCTCCTCCTTATTTAATGAGCGGTGAGCCCATATTACACAACCGACGATGATGAGCGACATGGCCGGCATCACCATCATACCGTTGTTCATATAGCCAGCCTCATAGAGTGCGTCAGGAACAACCTGGAAGCCGAGCAGTTTGCCTGAGCCGAAGAGCTCGCGGACAAAGCCTACGGCTACCAGCACCCAAGCGTAGCCCAAGCCGTTGCCGATACCGTCAAGCAGCGAAGACCAAGGTCCGCTCTGCATGGCAAAGGCCTCAAGGCGTCCCATGAGGATACAGTTGGTGATGATAAGTCCTACGTAGACGCTGAGCTGCACGCTGACATCATAGACAAAAGCCTTGAGAAGCTGGCTGACGATGGTCACAAGTGTGGCTACGACAACGAGCTGTACGATGATACGTATACGGTTAGGGATGGTCTTGCGCAGAAGCGAGATGACCAGATTGGCAACCGCGGTGATAATGGTCACACTCAAACCCATGATAATGGCAGGCTTGAGCTGGCTTGTCACCGCCAACGCCGAACATATACCGAGCACCTGTACGGTGACTGGGTTGTTGAGGTTCAGCGGGCTTGAGAATGCTGCCTTATTCTCGTCTGAAAACAATTTCATA
>CALZJL010000281.1 GCA_945787625.1 uncultured Prevotellaceae bacterium | reverse complement strand
CTCTGATAACGATCCTGCGACAGAGGGAACTCCATAGCCAAGACCTCAAGGAACTGCTCACGGCAATTGTCAAAATCACGCCCCTCCATGATATGACACACACGATCCCATATCATATCAGCGATATCCATGCCGAGACGCTCACCCATGAGAGCATGACGACGCTTCTCATAGATTACCGTACGCTGCTTGTTCATCACATCATCATACTCAAGCAGACGCTTGCGCACACCGAAGTTATTCTCCTCCACCTTCTTCTGCGCATTCTCGATAGAGCGGGTAATCATGCTATGCTCAATCATCTCACCCTCCTGGAAGCCCAATCGGTCCATAACCTTAGCAATACGCTCGCTGGCAAAGAGACGCATCAGCTTGTCCTCAAGCGACACGTAGAACACCGAAGAGCCCGGATCACCCTGACGTCCCGAACGACCACGAAGCTGACGATCCACACGACGGCTCTCATGACGCTCAGTACCGATAATCGCAAGACCCCCAGCCTCCTTGACCTCAGGAGTAAGCTTGATGTCAGTACCACGACCAGCCATATTCGTAGCAATCGTCACCGTACCCAGACCGCCCACACTGCGACCAGCCTCCTTGACGATATCAGCCTCCTTCTGGTGCAACTTGGCATTAAGCACCTGATGAGGAATCTTACGCATCTGCAACATACGCGACAGCAGCTCACTAATCTCCACACTCGTCGTACCCACAAGCACAGGCCTGCCAGCATTACGCATACGCTCCACCTCGTCGATCACCGCCATATACTTCTCACGCTGAGTCTTATAGATACGGTCATTCATATCCGTACGAATCACCTCGCGGTTGGTAGGCACCTCGACCACATCAAGCTTATAGATGTCCCAAAACTCACCAGCCTCAGTCACCGCAGTACCCGTCATACCAGCAAGTTTGTGATACATACGGAAATAGTTCTGCAGAGTAATCGTAGCATAAGTCTGCGTCGCCGCCTGCACCTTGACATGCTCCTTAGCCTCCACAGCCTGATGCAAGCCATCGCTCCAGCGACGTCCCTCCATGATACGCCCCGTCTGCTCATCGACAATCTTAATCTCACCATTCTGAATCACATACTCATCATTGAGATTAAACATCGTATAAGCCTTGAGCAGCTGCTGCAGGGTATGCACACGCTCGCTCTTGAGCGCATAGTCATTGTAGACCTCATCCTTACGCTGTACGCGCGCCTCATCGTCGAGCGACTTGTCAGCCTCGATCTGCGACATCATGCCAGCGATGTCAGGCAAGACGAAGAGCGAATGGTCGTTCACCTGCGAAGCCAGCCAGTCATTACCCTTGTCAGTCAGATCCACACTATTCTGCTTCTCGTCGACCACGAAATACAAAGGTTCGATAGCCTCAGGCATACGGCGGTTATTATTCTCCATATAAATCTCCTCAGTCGAGAGCAACCCCGACTTGATGCCAGGCTCAGAGAGATACTTAATCAAAGCCTTATTCTTAGGCAAAGCCTTATAACTACGATACAGAGAGAGGAAACCACTCTGAGTCTGTTCCTTGTTATTGTTAGCCATACCCTCAGAGATAGCCTTCTTAGCCTCAGCCAGATACTGAGTAGCCAGAGTACGCTGTACACCCACGAGACGCTCCACCAAAGGCTGATACTCCTCATACATCTGATCATCACCCTTAGGCACGGGGCCAGAGATAATCAGCGGAGTACGAGCATCATCAATCAGCACAGAGTCCACCTCATCGACGATAGCATAGTTATGCTTGCGCTGCACCAAGTCAGCAGGATCCTGAGCCATATTGTCGCGCAAGTAGTCAAAGCCAAACTCATTGTTCGTACCGAAAGTGATGTCAGCCTGATAAGCATTGCGGCGAGCCACACTATTAGGCTCATGCTTGTCAATACAATCCACACTCAGACCGTGGAACATATAAATCGGCCCCATCCACTCAGAGTCACGCTTGGCAAGATAATCATTGACCGTCACCACATGCACACCATTGCCCGTCAGAGCATTCAGGAAGACAGGCAGCGTAGCCGTCAGAGTCTTACCCTCACCAGTAAACATCTCAGCAATCTTGCCCTGATGCAACACCGTACCGCCAAAAAGCTGCACATCAAAGTGCACCATGTTCCACAACGTAGAGTTGCCACCAGCCACCCACTCATTGTGATACACAGCCGTATCACCATCAATATCGACAAAATCATGCTTGGCAGCCAGCTCACGGTCAAAATCCGAAGCCTTCACACGAATATCAGCATTCTTCGCAAAACGCTCCGCCGTACTCTTGACGATAGCAAAGACCTCAGCCCTCACCTCGTCGAGCACCACCTCAAGCTTGTCAAGCACATCCTTTTCCAGCTTGTCAATCTGATGGAACAAAGGCGCGCGGTCCTGGATGTCAGTCTCAGGAATCTGCGCCTTGATACGCTCGATCTCCTCACGCTCAGCCGACACACGCTCAGCAATCATACGACGAATCTCCTGCACACGCTCGCGCAACTCATCATTGCCCAAAGCCGAAATCTTAGGATAAATATCGCATACAGCGTCCACCAAAGGACGGTAAGCCTTATAGTCACGCGACTTCTTGTCGCCAAATAATTTCACTAAAAAATTAGATATACCCATTTTTGTTGTTTTGTTGTTTT
>CALZJL010000280.1 GCA_945787625.1 uncultured Prevotellaceae bacterium | reverse complement strand
TACCTGCAGGTATCAGATGGCCACAGATTACATTCTCCTTCATTCCATCCAGAGTGTCGCTCTTGCCGTTGATAGCAGCTTCATTGAGCACTTTCGTAGTCTCCTGGAACGAGGCAGCCGACATGAACGAATTAGTAGCCAATGAAGCACGTGTGATACCTTGCAGTATCTGGGTAGAGGTAGCAGGCATAGCATCACGCACCTGTACAATGGCTTTATCTTGACGCTTCAGAAGAGAATTTTCATCACGCAACTTGCGTGCTGTGATAATCTGACCTTTCTGAAAATTCTCACTTTCGCCAGCATCCGTGACAACCTTCTTGCCCCAGATTCGGTCATTCTCCTCGGCAAATTCCAATTTGTCTACCACCTGCTGCTCAAGGAAGCGAGTGTCACCAGGCTCGTCAATCTGTACCTTACGCATCATTTGGCGCACGATAACCTCAAAGTGCTTGTCGTTGATCTTCACACCCTGCAGACGATATACGTCCTGAATCTCATTGACGATATACTCCTGCACTGCAGTAGGACCCTTGATGGCAAGAATATCCTGAGGAGTGATTGCTCCATCTGACAGAGGAGTACCTGCACGCACGTTGTCATTGTCCTGTACGAGTATCTGCTTGGAGATAGGAATCAAGTACTTGCGTACATCACCCTGCTTAGACGTAATCAGTACCTCACGGTTGCCACGCTTGAGCTTACCCATAGTCACTACACCATCTATTTCTGCCACTATAGCAGGATTAGACGGATTACGTGCCTCAAAGAGCTCTGTCACACGAGGCAGACCACCAGTGATATCACCACCACCACCTACAGCACGAGGTATCTTGACGATAATCTCACCGACCTTGGCCATCTTGCCATCCTGTACGGCGATATGTCCACCGATAGGGAAGTTATATGTACGCAAGATTTCTCCATTCTCATCAAGGATATGACATGCAGGCACCTTGTTACGATCCTTTGATTCGATGATGACATACTCAGACTGCTTGGTCGTCTCGTCGGTATCGACACGATAAGTCACGCCCTCGATGACATCCTCAAACTTGATCATACCTGCAGACTCCGTGACGATAACCGCATTGAACGGATCCCACTGACAGATAAGGTCATTCTTCTGCACGCTGTCACCGTCACCCTTATATAGGATCGAACCATACGGCACATCCTGAGAGAGGAGCACGATACCCGTGCGCGGCTCGATAAAGCGGATTTCAGCCAAACGCGAAACAACAATCTGCGCTGGTCCCTGTTCTGTCACCACGTCCACAGTACGTAGCTCATCAAACTCAATGGTAGCGTCATACTTCGAACGTATCTGCGCATTGGCCACAGCGTTGCCAGCCACACCACCGGCATGGAACGTACGGAGAGTCAACTGAGTACCCGGCTCACCGATAGACTGTGCAGCAATAACACCCACAGCCTCGCCTTTCTGCACCATACGTTGCGAAGAAAGGTTGCGGCCATAACACTTCATGCAGACACCCTTGCGACTCTCGCAGGTGAGAACCGAACGGATTTCCACCATCTCGATAGGACTATCCTCAATCTCTTTGGCACGAGCCTCAGTGATTTCCTCACCAGAAGCCACAATTACCTTGCCCGTTATGGGGTGAATCACATCATGTACACTCACACGACCGAGTATTCTGTCATAAAGGGATGAAATCACCTCATCGCCATTTTTCAGAGCCGTACACTCCAGACCGCGCAAGGTACCACAATCCTCCTCATTGATTATCACATCGTGAGAGACATCAACCAGACGACGTGTCAGATAACCAGCATCAGCAGTCTTCAACGCCGTATCAGCAAGACCCTTACGAGCACCGTGAGTAGAGATAAAGTACTCCAGCACCGACATACCCTCCTTAAAGTTGGAAAGGATAGGGTTCTCAATAGTATCAGGCTCAGCACCAGCCTTCTGAGGCTTGGCCATCAAGCCACGCATACCCGAAAGCTGTGAGATCTGACCAGCACTACCACGGGCACCAGAGTCAAGCATCATGTACACAGCATTAAAGCCCTCGTCAGCCTCCTTCATCGTATTGATAAGAAGCTTCGACAGATCATTATTGACCTTAGTCCACGTCTCGATGACCTTCTGGTGGCGCTCCTTGTCCGTAATCAGACCCATCTCATAATCAGCCGTGATATTCTCAATCTCGTTCTGACCCTCCTGGACCATCGTAGCCTTCTCCTTAGGAATAATGATATCACCGAGGTTGAACGACAGACCGCCCTCATAAGCCAAACGATAGCCAAGATTCTTGATACCATCGAGAAACTCGCAAGCACGTGCCACACCCACAGCCTTGATGACCGTAGTAATCAGCCCACGCAAAGACTTCTTAGCAATGACATCATTGAAATAACCAATCTCAGTAGGAATGACCTCGTTGGCAATCAGACGACCCACCGAAGTCTCCACCTGACGCTTGCCAATAGTACCGTCCTCCAGAATATCGTCAACAATAACCTTGATAGGAGCATGAATCTCCACTTTCTTCTGGTTGTATGCGATAATAGCCTCCTCAGGAGCATAGAACGACATACCCGAACCCTTAGCACCCGGACGCAGTTTGGTGATGTAATACAGACCAAGCACCATATCCTGTGAAGGCACAGTGATAGGATCGCCATTGG
>CALZJL010000279.1 GCA_945787625.1 uncultured Prevotellaceae bacterium | reverse complement strand
ATTTCCAGATATGTAAGTGTTTCCGCGATGAGGATCTTCGTGCTGACCGTCAGCCTGAGTTTACTCAGATCGACTGTGAGATGTCGTTTGTGGAGCAGGAGGATATCTTGCAGATGTTTGAGGGTATGACTCGTCATCTCTTCAAGACTCTCAAGGGTATTGACATTCCTGCCCTGCCTCGTATGACTTGGGCTGATGCAATGAAGTATTATGGCAGTGACAAGCCTGACACTCGCTTCGGCATGAAGTTTGTCGAGCTCAAGAACACTCAGCAGGACAATGCCAGCCGTGAGCTTGTGGATAGTATCTTCCCAGAGGGCTTCCAGGTGTTTGATGGTGCAGCGTATATCGGTGCTATCTGTTGTGAGGGGCAGGCGGTGTACACTCGCAAGCAGATCGACCAGCTGACTGAGTTCGTGAAGCGTCCGCAGATTGGTGCCAAAGGGCTTGTCTATGCAAGGGTGGAGGCCGACGGCAATGTCAAGTCGAGCGTAGACAAATTCTACTCTCAGGACACTCTCCAGATACTCAAAGAGCGTACCAACGCCAAGGCTGGCGACCTCATACTGATACTGAGTGGCGACAATGCCATGACGGTGCGTAAGCAGCTTTGCGAACTGCGTCTGGAGATGGGCTCGCGTATGGGACTGCGTCCGAAGGACTGGTATTCATGTCTGTGGGTCATAGATTTCCCGATGTATGAGTGGAGCGACGAGGAGCAGCGCCTCATGGCTATGCACCACCCCTTCACTTCGCCTAAGCCTGAGGATATACCTCTGCTGGATTCTGATCCTGCCAGCGTAAGAGCCAATGCCTACGACATGGTCATCAACGGTGTTGAGGTAGGTGGCGGCTCTATTCGTATACACGATGCCAAGCTCCAGCAGAAGATTTTCGAGATTCTTGGTTTTACTCCCGAACAGGCTCAGCTCAAGTTCGGATTCTTGATGAATGCCTTCAAGTATGGTGCTCCTCCTCATGGCGGTCTGGCATACGGTCTCGATCGTTTCGTGAGCCTGTTTGCCGAGCTTGACAGTATCCGCGACTGTATTGCTTTCCCCAAAAACAACAGCGGTCGCGATGTGATGCTCGATGCCCCAGGCTGCCTGGATCAGTCTCAGCTCGATGAGTTGCATATCAGAGTATGCGACTAAGCTCCAGACAGATAGATAAGATACGCTCCAAAGATGCCAATACGGCAGATGCTTTGAAACGAGACCCCCTCGCTGATTATAGCGAGGGGTGGTTTTTCGTCACCCTCAATACCAGAAAGGGAGCACCCCCTCTCTCTACCGTAGAGGGATGGGTCGGGGCGTCGGGTGCTGATGCTCCGCATTGCTGCTATACCGCGCTTGGGAGGAAGGTGCTGGAGGCGTGGGAGAAAATGCCTACTGTTTGCAGCACCGTGGAGATAGTTGCGTGTGAGGTAATGCCTGAGCATTTCCATGGTTTGGTACATTTACTGCCGAACAACAAGCGTCATTTAGGTAGCCTCATTAGTGGATTTATGTCGGGGTGTACTCATGGCTATTGGGATATACTGGGGATTGATTGGCATAAAGATCGATTTGATAATGGCGCGTACGCGCAAGTTTGTGCTGACCGTGACCGCGACCACACTCGTTCGCTGCGTGGGCCTGCACTCTTCGTGCGCGGATATAACGATGTGGAGGCTATCACTCCCGAGCAGGTGCAGACTAAGCTGGACTACATTCGTTCACAGGCGGAGCGGAGGCTGATAAAGGCAGACAACCGCCCGTGTTTCAAGGTGAGAAGACATGCTCATTCTCCCAGTTGGACTGTGCAGAGTGCATTGCATGCTATTGCTGCTGACCCTGGCTTTGCTTGTGATATGGATAATTGTCGGGAGGTGCAGCGCGAGGTCTCTCTGAGATTGAATGCCGATGAGAGGGGGCTGTGTCTGGATTATGTCGGGCAGACCGCGCTGCTTGGGTGTGAGAAGAAATTGCCTTTGGTATGCCATAGGGCTGATGCGGCGTATTTTGACAGACAGCGTGATGCGGTGGTTATGGCTGCTCGTGAGGGGTGGGTCATCGTGTCGGCATTTATCAGTGACAGGGAGCGTGAACTGCTTGACTATTTGCTGGAGGAGCATCTGCCCGTAATTCAGATTATGGACAACGGGCTGTCTGAGCGGTACAAACCTTATGGTAAGGCGTTTTGTGCCTGTGCTGAGGAGCGTCTTGTGCAGATTTCTCCTTGGACCTATGTCTATAGCAGAGGGGCTAAAGTGACTCGGGCGAGGTGTCTGGTCATGAACCAACTGGCTCGTGTCATCTGTGGCAGGGGCGATGGTTGGTGGAAATAAACGGCAACCCCCAAAAGCTTTTTTCGTGGCTTTTGGGGGTTGCGCTTTTAGTATGGTATGAGGTTTACTTGATGACCTTCTTACCGTTTTCAGTTATGAACACGCCGCGCTTGGCTGTGCTCTTGCGACCGCTCATGTCGTAGAGAATCTCGGTTTTGTTTGTGCCGTTGATGGCGTTGACTGAGGTGTCAGGATCATCTGGATCTTGCGTTGAGCTTACATTGAGTATGGCGTCAACGATAAAACCTCCGTTGGCGAGGATACCATTTGAGCCAGTCGGTGTGCCGTCTGCTGCGAGTTGTCCTCCTGCATCTACGCTGTTCCAGTCTACCTTGAAGCGTATGCGGTATGT
>CALZJL010000278.1 GCA_945787625.1 uncultured Prevotellaceae bacterium | reverse complement strand
AATAGGAACGCACGCGTGATAAGCGCAGGGTTGAAGATGTTCATACCCGTGCCGCCAAAAATCTCTTTGGCAAAGATGACGCTGAAGGCCACGGCAAGAGCAAGAATCCACAGTGGAGTATTCACCGGGATAATCATCGGTATGATGATACCAGACACGAGATAACCCTCCTGAATCTCCTCGTTCTTCCATTGTGCCACAACGAACTCAATGCCCAGACCTACGATATAACTTACGAGAATCTTGGGCAGAACAGCCAGCAAGCCATACAGAAACAGAGACCAGAAGTCCGTGAGGTCGCCGCCTGCGGCGAGAGCGTTCTGATAACCCACATTATACATACCAAAGAGCAAAGCAGGCAGCAGAGCAATCACTACGAAGCTCATGATGCGCTTTGAATCGATAGCATCGTGGATATTCACACTACCCACACGAGATGTGGTGTTGGGCACGAAAGCGAATGTCTCGAAACCGTCCACCAGCGAACGGAAGGCATGAAACTTGCCGCCCTCCTCCACGTAGGGATGTATGTTATCGAAAAGTTTTTTTATAGGATTCATTTTCTTAAATTATAAGTTTAGAATAAAGGCAAACGAGCATCAAGCATTCTCCTTGCGCAAGATGTCAAGACCCTGACGCACGATACGCTGCAACTCAAGCTTAGAAGAGTCGACAAACTCAGCAACGGCGAAATCCTCAGGAGCCACCTCATAGATGCCGAGAGCCTCCTGACGGTCGATATCACCAGCTATGATAGCCTTGATGAGATAGCCCGCATAAATATCCATAGGGAAAACCCTATCGTACTCGCCCGACATAATCATGTGGCGCTCACCGCCCTTGATGCGTGCGTCCATGACGTACTCCTTCTTGCCGCAAAGCCAAGAGAAATAGCTGCGGTGAGTAGAGAATGTGCCAAAGCGAGGCATAATCCAGCCAAGCATCTCGTCGGCATGGTCTCCCTCAGGAATGACATTGACCTCAGTAGCGTGAGCACCAAGATAAGCCTCAGCGCAAGACTTCATGCCCGTCATGACATTACCGTTAATCACACGCGAACCATCGAGCTTCGCATTGCCCTCAACGAGAGTATTGAGCTTCTGCCCTACAAGCATCTTGTAATATTTGGGAGACTTGACCTCGCTGCCAGCCAGAGCTACGACACGAGAGAAGTCTACCTTACCCGTAAGCATCAGACGCCCTACAAAGATGACCTCCTCAGCACCGAGAGTCCAGACCACCTCACCCTTGTTGATAGGATCAGTATTGTTGATCTGCACGCCCACATTGCCCGCAGGAGCCTTACCCTGAAAGATGTTGACCACACAGTCCTTAGCCTCAAGAAGAGCCTTGGCAGACTGCTTGGAGCTCACGCCGAGACGCACAGGAGCAAGCTTAGCCAATGCCGAGATACCGGCCTGGAAAGCCTCCTCGTTGCCCTTAAGAGCAAATTCGAAATCCTGACTCAGAGGCATAGAGTTGAAGGCACTCACATAGATAGCCTTGGGCTTGTCGTCCGGATTAGCCACAACGTCGTACGGACGCTGACGGAAGAAGCCAAACAGACCGCTCTCCATAAGAGCCCCCTTGACGTCCTTCGTACTGAAAGTCCTGGCCTCCTGCTTGCCATCAGCCTGCACACGAATGCTCAGGAGCTTACGACGGTCACCACGCTCGACCATAGAGACAGTACCACTGACAGGACTCACAAACTTCACTTCAGGATGCAGCTTGTCGACAAACAAAGCATCCCCGACCTTGACGGCATCCCCTTCACGGACAACGACCTTAGGCTTGACCCCATAAAAGTCATCCGGACAGAGAGCATACTCGCCCGGACACTTCACCGAAGCAATCTCCAAAGCCGCCTTACCCTTGAGGTTGATGTCAAGGCCTTTACGCAATTTGATTACTTTTGCCATATACTGTTTAGATTGTATGATGAAAAATGTTTCTCGCATTCAAAATTACACAATTTTCACGACATATCGTTAAAAAGACGAAAAAATCTCGTACTTTTGTAAGCAAAAAGTCCAATAAACGGCATCTTTAACGCAAAATGCACACTCTGAAACGCACCATACAGTGGATTATAGGAATACTCGCAGGCATGTACTTGCTCCTGCAAGCCATAATGATACTGCCATGGGCGCAACACCAGGCAGCCCACATCGCAAGCAGCATACTGCGCGACAATCTGGGCTGGGACATCACGATACAGCGCATACAGCTCGGACTCGGCAGCCGCCTCATCATCGACCACGTCAGGCTCAACGACAAGCAAGGCAGCGAAATGCTGCACATATCGCGCGCAGCAGCCAAGATCGACCTACTCCCCATACTGCGTGGACAGATCTACATAGCCAACGCCCAACTATTCGGGACGAGAGCCCTTTTATATCAAGACGACGAGCACACCGAGCCAAACTACCAGTTCGTCCTGGACAGCTTCAAAAGCGACAACAAGCAAAAGAAACCATTCGACCTCCACATCGGCACCCTCCTGCTACGCCGTATCAACATCAGATGGGACAAACGCCACATAGCCCCACGCCAAGACGGCAAGATAGACATCAACCACCTCGACCTGCGCGACATAGCCCTTACAGCCCACCTCAAGCGCATCACACGCGAAAGCCTCGACCTCGACGTCAAACGCATGGACTTTGTCGAGCACAATAGCCA
>CALZJL010000277.1 GCA_945787625.1 uncultured Prevotellaceae bacterium | reverse complement strand
CCACGACACCGCGGAGACTGGTACTTCAGCGGTCACTACCCCACCCCTGGAGGAGAAAAACTCTGCAAGAAGGCATATATAGAGTGGTATGACAATATCGACAAACAATAATTATAAACCATGTCCAAATACATTTTCGTAACAGGCGGCGTCGTTTCCTCGCTCGGCAAAGGAATAATCTCCGCCTCGATAGGCAAACTGCTACAGGCTCGTGGCTACAAGATCACTATCCAGAAGTTTGACCCGTACATCAACATAGACCCCGGTACGCTCAATCCGTACGAACACGGAGAGTGCTACGTCACAGCCGATGGTATGGAGACCGACCTCGACCTCGGTCACTACGAGCGTTTCACCGGCATACAGACCACACGCGCCAACAGTATGACCACAGGGCGTATCTACAAGTCTGTCATCGACAAGGAGCGGCGTGGCGACTATCTGGGCAAGACGATACAGGTCGTCCCGCACATAACTGACGAAATCAAAAACAACATCAAGTATCTCGGCGAGAACGGAGACTACGACTTTATCATCACCGAGATTGGAGGTACGATTGGCGACATCGAGAGTGCACCGTTCCTCGAAGCCATACGCCAGCTCAAATGGGAGCTGGGGCGCGATGCCGTCAGCGTACACCTCACCTACGTCCCCTACCTAAAGGCAGCGGGCGAGCTCAAGACCAAGCCGACACAACACTCAGTCAAGGAGATGCAAGGACTTGGCATACAACCCGATGTCATCATACTGCGCACCGAGAAACACCTTGACGACCAAATGCGAATGAAAGTAGCCAGTTTCTGCAACGTTGATCTCGAATGCGTCATACAGAGCGAGGATATGCCCAGCATCTACGAAGTACCAGTCAACATGCAGCATCAAGGGCTCGACAGTGCCATTCTCCGCAAGATGGGCATACCCGTAGGAGAACGGCCGGGACTCGGCCCGTGGCGCAACTTCCTCGAACTCCGCCGTACAGCGAGCGAGATAGTACACATAGGTCTCGTAGGCAAATACGATTTGCAAGACGCATACAAGAGCATCAGCGAAAGCCTCTCGCACGCAGCCACCTACAATCACCGCAAGATTGAAATCACCTTTATCAACTCAGAGTTCCTCACTCCCGACAATCTTCATGAGAAACTCTCAGATCAGGACGGCCTGGTCATCTGCCCCGGTTTTGGCCAGCGAGGCATCGAAGGCAAAATCCTTGCAGCACAATATGCACGCACACACGATGTGCCTTGCCTCGGCATCTGCCTCGGTATGCAGATGATGGTCATTGAGTTTGCCCGCAACGTCCTAGGCCTTGCCGACGCCAACAGCAGCGAGATGGACCCCGACACTCCACACAACGTCATCGACATGATGGAAGACCAGAAGAACATCTCCAACCTCGGAGGTACCATGCGCCTCGGAGCCTACGACTGCCAACTGCGTCAAGGCTCACGTCTCATCGACATATACGGAGCAGAACTGGTGCGCGAACGCCACCGCCACCGCTATGAATTCAACAATCTCTACCGCGAGCAATATGAGCAACACGGTATGCTCTGTTCGGGCAAGAATCCGGCAGCAGACCTCGTTGAGATAGTCGAGATACCCACACACAGATGGTATATCGGCACACAGTTCCACCCCGAATACCAAAGCACCGTACTCCACCCCCACCCCCTGTTTATGTCTTTCGTAAAAGAATGTATATCATGATACGATTCACCAAGATGCAAGGTCTGGGCAATGACTATATCTACATCGACACAGACCAGTACCCTATCGACAAACCCGAGGAGTTCGCAATACAATGGAGCAAACCTCACACAGGTATCGGCTCAGACGGACTCATACTCATCAGCCGCAGCGACAAGGCAGACTTCAAGATGCGCATCTTCAACGCCGATGGAACCGAGGCAATGATGTGCGGCAACGGATCCCGATGCGTCGGCAAATACGTCTATGACCACCACCTCACCGACAAGACAGAAATCGACCTCGATACCCTCTCGGGCATAAAGCACATCACACTACACCCCGATGCACACGGCGAGATACACAACGCCACCGTAGACATGGGTGAACCCATGCTGAGCAACACCACGCAAGTCAGCACACCCAGCGGAGACCTCGCAGGAGTGAGTATCCACGTAGCAGACCAGACATTCCAAGCCACCTACGTCTGTATGGGCAATCCACACGTTGTCATCTTTGTCGACGACATCAGCCGCATTCCAGTCGAGACATACGGTCCGGAGATAGAGTTCAGCCCACTCTTTCCGCAGCGCGCCAACATCGAATTCGTACAAGTGTTGCCAGACTCTACCCTACGAATGAGAGTTTGGGAGCGTGGCAGCGGCATCACCCAAGCTTGCGGCACAGGAGCCTGTGCCACCGCAGTAGCAGCATACGTCACAGGAAGAGCACCACGCACCTCCACAGTACGCATGGACGGAGGCGAACTGCATATCCACCTGCGCGAGAACGACAATCACGTATTGATGACCGGCCCGGCCGAGACAAGTTTCGAAGGCGAGCTCAACGTATAAACAAAAAGCCTTATGATAAACCATAATTTTCAGAAGTTGCAGAGCAGTTATCTCTTCTCCGACATTGCCCGCAAAGTCAAATCCTTCAAGGCAGAAAATCCCGAGATGAACGTCATCAGCCTCGGCATAGGCGATGTCACACAACCCCTTCCCC
>CALZJL010000276.1 GCA_945787625.1 uncultured Prevotellaceae bacterium | reverse complement strand
TTGCTTTTCCGCTCACTTAATCGTACCTTTGCATGAAAAATTGAATGTTGTGGGAAAGAAAAACAAGATAATTGAGAATTGGAGACTCATTCCTGGACTGCCTGCTACGGAGATGGATATGAGAATTCTGGAGTTTCAGAATAGGGGTAAGTTATGCCCTACACGAGAGTTGATTAAGTCTAAGGAGCAGATTGAAGGTATTCGCAGGGCGGGGGCGCTCAATACTGCTGTGCTTGATGCTGTGGCTGAGAAGATAGGGGAGGGTATGACTACGGGCGAGATTGATCGTATCGTGTATGATTTTACTACTAAACATGGGGGCGTTCCTGCTCCGCTCAACTATGAGGGATTCCCTAAGAGTTGCTGCACGAGTGTGAATGAGGTGGTGTGTCATGGCATACCGAGCGATGATTTCTATCTTGAGGAGGGGGATATCATTAACGTGGACTGCACTACGATTTTGAATGGGTATTATGCTGATGCGAGCCGTATGTTTGTCATCGGCAAGACTGATGAACGCAGGAGGAGGCTTGTCGAGGTGGCGTGGGAGTGTCTGAAAGTGGGCGAGAAGGTGTGCGGTGAGCCTTATGTGTTTGTGGGGGATTTGGGCGACGCTATACGCCGTCATGCTCATGCCAACGGGTGTAGCGTGGTGAGAGATTTGTGTGGTCATGGGGTGGGGTGTAAGTTTCATGAGGATCCCGAGGTGGAGCATCATGGTCACAAGGGGACTGGTATGTTGCTTGTGCCTGGCATGACGTTTACTATCGAGCCTATGATAAATATGGGTACTTGGCGTGTGTTTATAGATGATGAGGATCCGTATGGTTGGGAGGTGATTACTGAGGATGAGTTGCCCAGCGCACAGTGGGAACATACTTATCTGATGACGGATAATGGGGTGGAAATTCTGACACATTGATTGCTATGGTTATTCTTGGAATTGAGTCTTCTTGTGATGATACTTCGGCGGCTGTAATCCGCGATGGGGTGTTGCTGAGTAATGTGACTGCTTCGCAGGCTGTGCATGAGGCGTATGGCGGTGTGGTGCCTGAGTTGGCGAGCCGTGCGCATCAGCAGAATATTGTGCCTGTGGTGCATGAGGCTTTGAAGCGGGCTGGGGTGGGACGTGAGGAACTTTCGGCTGTGGCGTTTACGCGTGGACCTGGGTTGATGGGTAGTTTGCTTGTGGGGGTGAGTTTCGCTAAGGGGCTTGCGGCAAGTCTGGGGATTCCGATGATTGAGGTTAATCATTTGCAGGGGCATATCCTTGCTCACTTTGTGCGTAAGGAGGGGGATACTCATGAGGTGCCTGAGTTTCCGTTTCTTTGTCTCCTGGTGAGTGGGGGAAATAGCCAGATTGTCTTGGTGCGTGCCTACAATGATATGGAGATTGTGGGCAAGACGATAGATGATGCTGCGGGGGAGGCTATCGATAAATGCTCTAAGGTGATGGGGCTCGGATACCCGGGGGGACCAATCATAGATAGACTGGCACGCAAGGGCAACCCTAAGGCTTATGAGTTTGCTCGTCCTAATATCGCGGGGTATGACTATTCGTTTTCGGGACTGAAGACTTCGTTTCTGTACAATCTGCGTGACTGGGTTGCTGATGATCCTGATTTTGTGGAACATCACAAGGAGGATATTGCTGCGAGTCTGGAGCATACGATAGTGGATATTCTGATGAAGAAGCTGCGCAAGGCTGCAAAGGATTTTGGTATCAGACGTGTGGCTGTGGCTGGCGGAGTGAGTGCCAATACTGGGCTGAGGGAGGCTTTTCTCGATCATGCGCGTCGTTTCGGCTGGAAGGTCTATATCCCTGAGTTTGGATATACTACGGACAATGCTGCCATGATTGCTATGGCGGGCTGCTTCAAATATGCTGACAGGGACTTCTGTCCGATGGAAAAGCCTGCATATTCGAGGGTGGAGATATAAAAAATGCAGGATTCGCTTGGCTATGTCAAAAAAAAGCTGTAACTTTGCCGCCGTTTGGAAGATGTTATTGGAAAGTAACAAAAGAAAGGAAGATTAGAAATGTCTAAGATTTGTCAAATTACCGGTAAGACAGCTATGCGCGGTAATAACGTGTCTCACTCAAACCACCGCACTAAGCGCACGTTTGATGTGAATCTGTTTACCAAGAAGTTCTACTATGTTGAGGAGGATTGCTGGATTAGCCTGAGCATCAGTGCTAACGGCCTTCGCGTCATCAACAAGGTGGGTCTTGACGCTGCGTTGAAGAACGCGGTAGCCAAGGGTTATTGTGATTGGAAGAGCATTCGTGTAATCGGTTAATTTCAGGAGGAAGAAAATCATGGCAAAGAAAGCTAAAGGCAATCGCGTTCAGGTTATCCTGGAATGCACTGAGATGAAGGAGAGCGGTCTGCCCGGTACATCACGCTACGTGACTACCAAGAACCGTAAGAACACTCCGGAGCGTATGGAGCTCAAGAAGTACAACCCCATTCTCAAGAGAATGACTGTACACAAGGAGATTAAGTAATCAATCACACAGAAAGTACTTAGATTATGGCTAAAAAAACTGTTGCAACCTTGCAGTCCGGCAAAACTGACGGCCGTTCTTACACCAAGGTTATCAAGATGGTCAAGAACCCAAGCGGTTCTTACTCTTTCGATGAGCAGATGGTCCCTAACGAGGCTGTTAAGGATTTCTTCAAGAACTAATCCCCCTGCTCCTTGATACTTTACCAATAAAAAAA
>CALZJL010000275.1 GCA_945787625.1 uncultured Prevotellaceae bacterium | reverse complement strand
CTCCTGGCCAACGTAGCCGACGTCAAATCGCTCGTCATACACCCCTACACCACCACCCACTCACAGATGAGCCCCGAGGAACTCGCCGAGCAGCACATCACCCCCTCTACCGTACGTCTGAGCATCGGTGTAGAGCACATCGACGACATCATCGCCGACCTCGACCAAGCATTCAACTCGCTCGACACCCCATCATGACAGCCGCTGCCTGAGCACAACGCTCACCGTCGACACCAGCCGAGACTATGCCGCCAGCATACCCCGCGCCCTCGCCGCAGGGAAACAGGCCGCGCACCCCGACATGTTCGAGCGAGTCACTGTCACGCACTATGCGCACAGGGGCACTGGTGCGGGTCTCGACCGCAATCATCGCAGCCTCGTTAGTCAGGAACCCTCGATGATGCTTACCAAAGAACCTTAGTCCCTGCTGCAATCTCGACACCACAAACTCAGGCATCCAGAAATGCAGCGGACTCGCTATCAAGCCCGGAGCATAGCTCGACGCAGGCAAATCGCTACTCAGACGCCCCTCCACAAAATCAGCCATACGCTGCGATGGAGCCGTCTGAGAGCGATTTCCTTGTATCCAGCACATACGCTCCAGCTCCTCCTGCATACGCATCACACGAAGCGGGTCTCCCTCATCAGCACAGC
Organism: uncultured Prevotellaceae bacterium; assembly: GCA_945787625.1. The sequence continues at coordinate 2,072 of CALZJL010000275.1, read as the reverse complement.
CCGGCACGACCGCCCCCACGTCTTCCGGACGCAGCTCCACCACCATGCCACTATTACTCCACCTCCCACCCCTGTTGCTCGGGCTCATACCGTTGACCACAATCTGCTCAGGACCACTCGCAGCCGGCACCACAAAGCCTCCGGGACACATACAAAACGAATACACGCCACGCCCCTCCACCTGAGTCACCAGCGAATACTCCGCCGCAGGCAGCCACCTCCCCCTACCCTCACGGCTATGATACTGAATCCTGTCAATCAAAACCGACGGGTGCTCAAGCCTCACCCCCACAGCAATACCCTTGGGCTCCACGCTAATACCCTCAGCCACGAGGTAACGATACACATCTCGCGCGCTATGCCCCGTAGCCATGATTACCGCCTCCGCCAGCATCTCGCTCTCAGCCCCACTACGCTGATCCACCACACTGATACCCCTCACGCGCACCTCACGCCCCACAGCCTCAGCGAGCAGCAATCCCGTCATCTTCGTCTGGAAATGCACCTCGCCGCCGCAACGCAATATCGTGTTGCGCATATTCTCGATGACGCGAGGCAACCTGTCCGTACCGATATGAGGGTGAGCGTCCACCAAGATACTCTCCTGAGCACCATGCTGCACAAACACACGCAATATCTTCTCCGCATCGCCACGCTTCTTGCTACGAGTATACAGTTTGCCATCACTATACGCCCCTGCGCCCCCCTCGCCAAAACTATAGTTACTCTCCGCGTCCACACGTTGCTCAGGACGAATACGTGCCAAGTCCTTCTTACGCTCACGCACGTCCTTGCCCCTCTCCACCACTATGGGTCTCAGCCCCATCTCTATGAGCCTCAACGCAGCAAAAAGCCCCCCGGGCCCAGCCCCCACCACAATCACCGGCCGAGCCTCACTCACATCAGGATAATGCACAGGCTCGAAAAGCCGCTCCTCGGGCATCTCGTCCTCATAGGCACGCACACAGAGATTGACATACACGCTACGCTGGCGAGCATCGATGCTACGTTTGAGCACACGCACCGCCTTGCAACGCAGCCCTCTCTCGCGCAGCAAATAATCACAAATGCTACGCTCGTCAAAAGCATCGCGCGGAGCGATGCGCAGCTGAAGCTCGTGAACCATCAGTTATCGCCCCAGCAGGCTCAAGGCCTCATCATACTCGCGAACTAATTCCGCCACGATTTCCGCCACGGGGCGCACGCTCCTCACAGCCGAAGCAATCTGACCAATCTCAATCTCCCCATTCTCCACATCGCCCTCAAAGATGCCACGCTTCGAAGCCTTCTGCCCCAGAATCTCACGCAGCTCCTCAGCACTCGCGCCGCGGTCCTCCGCCTCAGCAATACGCTGATACAAAGCATTCTTCACCAAGCGCGTCGGCGACACCTTCTTCAGAGCCAACATCGTATCCGACTCGCCCAGCCCCGTACAGTACTCCTTGAAAGCAGGGTGCGCACTACTCTCCTCGCTCAGCGCAAACAGAGTACCAATCTGCACCCCCTCAGCCCCCAGAGCCATAGCAGCCAGCATAGCACGCCCCGACCCGATACCGCCAGCCGCAATCAAAGGCAGGCTGCAAGACTTGCGCACCTGAGGAATCAACGTCATCGTCGTAAGCTCGTCCTTGCCATTATGACCGCCAGCCTCAAAGCCCTCAGCCACGATGGCGTCCACCCCAGCCTCCTCACACTTCTTAGCAAAAAGGCTGTTTGCCACGACGTGCACCACAATCATACCAGCATCATGAAAACGCTTGGTATACTTCTTCGGGCTGCCCGCGCTCGTAAACACAATCTTCACACCCTTGCGTATCAGCAAGTCCACCACCACATCAATCTCAGGATAGAACAAAGGCAAGTTCACACCCCAAGGCTTGTCCGTAGCAGCCTGCATCTTGTCAATATGCTCTTCGAGCGTCTCAGGGTGCATACTGCCTGCGCCAATCAAGCCCAGACCGCCAGCATTGCTCACAGCCGAAGCCAGACGCCAGCCGCTGCACCACACCATACCCCCAGCGATAATAGGGTACTGTATTGAAAATAACTCTGTAATTCTGTTTGAGGTCATT
>CALZJL010000274.1 GCA_945787625.1 uncultured Prevotellaceae bacterium | reverse complement strand
ATATACTTTCCATCCTCGAGGATAAACTCGGCATTGGCATATTCAGGACGCCAAGCCTTGAATGCCTCTATGTCGAGCTGGTCGTTGCTCACGATATTCACATCCACATGGATAGGAGTAACCTCATAGTTGCCCTTGAGTCCGAGGGATACGAATGTGGGATGGTCGGCACCTTCCTGGTTGATACGATATACGAAGTTGCTTCGTCCCTGAATCATTCCTTGGTTAACCAGTTTCTTGAATGGTTCGTCGGCACATGAATAGCCGCTGTCATACAGGAACTTATTCCAGAAACGAGAGTAAATCAGGTGACCCGTAGCATGCTCTGTTCCACCTACATAGAGATCTACATTCTGCCAATATTCGTCGGCTTCCTTGCCCACGAGAGCCTTGTCGTTCTTCGGGTCCATATAGCGCAGGTAATATGCTGATGAACCAGCAAATCCAGGCATGGTGTTGAGTTCGAGAGGGAAGACTGTCTTATTGTCGATGAGCGACTTGTCAACCACTTCTTCCTTCACGGTGTCCCATGCCCACTTCTTTGCGCGTCCCAATGGTGGTTCGCCTGTCTCCGTAGGCTTATACTCGTCAATCTCGGGCAGCAACAGAGGCAACTTTTCCTTGGGAATCATATAAGGCATATTATCCTTGTAGAATACAGGGAACGGTTCGCCCCAATATCTCTGACGAGAGAAGATGGCATCGCGCAGACGATAATTCACCTTTACGCGTCCAAGATTGTTCTCAGTGACAAACTTCTTGGTTGCTGCAATAGCTTCCTTGACAGTCAATCCGTTGAGAGAGAAACCGTTAAGAGCCTCTACCCCACTCTTTGGTGAATTCATCACAATACCCTCCTTGGCATCGAAGCTCTGCTCACTTACGTCGGCACCCTCGATAAGTGGGATGATGGGCAGGTTGAAATGCTTGGCAAAGGCATAGTCACGTGAGTCGTGTGCCGGTACAGCCATGATGGCTCCAGTACCATATCCAGCGAGTACATACTCTGAAATCCAGATAGGAATAGCCTCGCCGGTGAATGGATTCACAGCGTATGAACCTGAGAACACACCAGTGACGCGATGGTCGCTGATACGGTCGCGCTCAGTGCGCTTCTTCACGTATGCTATATACTCATCTACAGCAGCACGCTGGTCGGCTGTAGTCAGTTCATCCACGAGTTCGCTCTCGGGGGCCAATACCATGAATGTCACACCGAAGATGGTGTCGGCACGTGTGGTGAAGATAGTGAAGTGCTTGTCGCTGTCCTTCACCTTGAACTCCATCTCCGTTCCCTCTGATCTACCAATCCAGTTGCGCTGTGTCTCCTTCAGTGAGTCAGTCCAGTCAATAGTCTCCAGTCCGTCGAGCAGACGCTGTGCGTATGCCGACACTCTCAGGCACCACTGGCGCATCTTCTGCTGCACCACGGGATATCCTCCGCGCACGCTCACTCCATCCACAACCTCATCGTTGGCAAGCACTGTTCCGAGTTTCGGACACCAGTTCACCATTGTCTCGCCAAGATAGGCTATACGATAGTTCATGAGCACCTCCTGCTTCTTCTTCTCTGAGAAAGAATTCCATTCCGAAGCTGTGAAATGCATCTCCTCTGTGCATGCAGCCGAGATATTCTCAGTACCCATCAGTTCGAAGTGCTCGATAAGTTTGATGATAGGCTGTGCCTTCTGGGATGCCAGACTGTAATAAGACTTGAACATGCGGATGAACGCCCATTGAGTCCAATGATAATAGTCGGGAGCACAAGTGCGCACCTCGCGGTCCCAGTCGAATGAGAATCCTATTTTGTCCAACTGTTCGCGATAGTGATTGATATTCGCCACTGTAGTCACCTCGGGGTGCTGACCCGTCTGTATGGCATACTGCTCAGCCGGCAGTCCGTATGCGTCATATCCCATAGGATTAAGCACATTAAATCCCTGCTGGCGCTTGTATCTTGCATAGATGTCGCTTGCGATATATCCGAGGGGATGACCCACGTGCAGTCCCGCTCCCGATGGATAGGGGAACATGTTGAGTACGTAGAACTTCTTGCGCTTAGCGTCTTCAGTGACCTTGTAGGTTTTGTTTTCCACCCACTTCTCGTGCCACTTCTTTTCGATTTCTCTAAAATTGTATTCCATAATCTTATTTCGTTTTTTTCTTTTCTTCAGTGCATAATACGCTGCAAAGTTACACAATTATAATAATATAACAAAAGAAATGGCGTTTTTTTTATATTATTTAGCTATGACGGCCATTAGATAGCCATAGTGGGAGCATGTGAATAGGGCAATTGAATATATAACGCCAGTTATCCAGAATATATGACGATAGCCATGCTAAATAGTAGTGTAAGCTATATAGAAAGTTTGTTCCCCACTGCTGAATGTACGTTCCGAAGTGGGGAACAGAGATATGATACGTTATCATTGTATATTATGGATAGCTATCGTTGTATATTTAGATTGCTTATATATAAATAATAATATAGGCTATCGTGGCAGTTTCACTTAGCCGTACGAGGGACTGCCCCCTGTACTTCCTTTTAATTATCCAGACTTAAAATTTCTTCAATTGGAAGCCTTGTCATTTCCGAAATTTGTTCAATAGGTATTCCAGCCGTCTTCATAGCTTTGGCTGAAATAAGCAAGGCGGTGCGTTGCTCTTCCAACTGAGCCGACTGCTCTTCCAACTGAGCGTCTTGCTCGGCAATCCTTTGGTCACGCTTCA
>CALZJL010000273.1 GCA_945787625.1 uncultured Prevotellaceae bacterium | reverse complement strand
TCGTCGACAGGCTTGATGTCAGACACCTGTACATCAAATGGGAACGTTACGAACTGCCACCTGTTAGTAGCGAGAATCAAGTTCATCACTACGTCTTCGGCACGCATCTGCCCTCTGACTATCAAAGAAGTAGAGTTGTGAGGAGTATTACCATAGTAGCCACCATAAGACCTGTTCTGATCAAGAAGCATCTTGGCATAATCTGACACTACGTAATTAAACAAATTGGCGTTCAACCTGTTGTCAGCACTTACAGTGAGATTACCATGCTGATACCTGTAATTGCCTTGTTCATCCCGGTATTCTCTTGTAGTGTTCTGCAGATAGATGTTCGGAGAGAAGTCGGCAGCTTTCTCCTCGGGCATGACGAAGTGGAAGTCCTGAGTCACATACATATCCTGAGGGATATATCCGTCTATGCCGACGATGTTGCCAAACTCGCTCCAGCACTCAGCCAGTCTGAATGCACCGATGCTGACTGAAGGCACGCGCAGAGTGATGTTGCTCTTGTCTGTATAATCCATAATGTCACCTTCAGTGTATGGAGGAATGACAGCATGAACCTCTATTTCAGCGAGGCCGTCGCATGAATTGAAAACACCCCATCCGCAAGAAGTAACAGAGCTCGGCAATACCACAGAAGTCAATTTAGTTCCTGCAAACGCCTCGTAACCAATTTCAGAAAGACCATCGTTGAGCGTAACTGCAGAGAGATTTCTGTTTTGACATAAAACACCTTCACCCAGGGCCTTGACACCATTTGGCATCTCTACACTGGTCAGGTCGCATCCTGAGAAAGCATAACTGCCCAAGAAAGTGAGGGAAGAAGGCATATTCACCTCTGTCAGTCGCTTACATTCTGAGAAAGCACTTCCTTCGATGCTATCCAAGCCCTCAGGCAGAACGACCTCGCTGAGGTTGCTGCAATTGTAGAACATTTCTGCTGCCACACGCTTTGTCCCTACTGGAACATTGAAGGACTTGATACCAGTCTGGGCAAACGCTCCGCGGCCGAACTTGTTGATACCCTCAGGAAGCAAGATATTGCTTATCGCCCACTTGCCATTGAATGCATTGTCAGGCACGGCAGTCAACTGAGATGACGACAGGTCGACCTCAATCAGGTTTCTCAAAGAGCGGAGAGTATTCCAGTCAGAATCGTCCATCACGCCCACAATCTTGAGTCTGTTCACGCAGTGAGGATTGTCGAAATTGCCAGCCAAAGTAGCAGAGAGATCACCGCCAGTCAGCTCAGGAGTAGTAAACGCTACACCGTCGCCACCGACAATCACGCAATTGCTCCAATTCTCATCGGCATTGTAAGCCTCAAAGGCAGCCTCATCGACATGCACGATAGCCTTGCAAGAAGAGTAATACCCAAACGTATTCTCCGCAACAGGAGGCTCGGCAGAGTGCATGGTCAGTGAGATGACGTTCTCCGTCTGGAACACATCACGTCCCATCTTCTTGACCGAAGCAGGAATATCGATCTCGCTCAATCCTGTGTAACGGCTCAAAGCGTAGTCACCGATATTAATCAGGTTCTTGGGGAGAGAGATAGACTTTATACCATCGAGGTTTTCGTAGTTATATACGTAGTACTGCATTGAAACCACCTTATAGACCCTTGAGTTGAAAATAACAGAATCAGGTATTGCCAACTCAGAATTTGTATAGCTTCTGTCGACGCCTACAAACTCAGCTATCCTATGAGAGCGGTCCAGATGATATGCGAGATTGTTCTCGTCATACACGGTCTCCCAATCGAAGTTCCAGTCTGCCATGTCAGGCACAGAGTCGTTGGGCGACGTACGCTCAAAGCTGTATGACCACTTGGCTCTTGCACTCGTAATGATAGACTCCGTCGGTACGGCAATGTATGCGCTCCATGCGCTGCCATTGCCCTTGGCCACTGTGCCACCATCGTAGATCAGCACTGACGTAGTACCCTCAGGCTTTGGAGTCACAGTACCCATCGAGCCTATGAGCATACTCTGAGCAGGCTGAGGTGCAGAAACGAACCCATCTCCTGCAGTCAACTTGATGCTCTTCGTATTTTCGGCATAGAACTCCTCCGTATACTGTTTTATCTCAGCCTTGTTGAGGCAAGGAGTACCATAGTAGCTGTCGTAGCCTGTACCTTCGGGTGCTTTCTCAGCGAGATATGCCTCAAGAGCCTCAGACTCGTTGACGTATTCGTCGGTTGTACGTACGATTACTGGACTGCCGGCAGCTATGGTCCTGTTTTCGGTCTTGTTGAGAATAACGACATTCTTTGGAGCATTCTCGTCGTAGTCATCAGCCATGAAGTCTGCGCCATCGATAACCTCTACGTTGTCGCCAAATGTCACGTCGCATGGGAATACGTAAGAATTGAACTCACCCGGCCATACCTTCAGGCTAAGGCTGTCAAGCACGTTTGGTTCGCCCACCTCGTCGGTATTCTCGATGAAGAGCATTGAGTTGGAACCGATGTTGGTGCTTGTCCAGTTAACAAGAGTGTTGGTTGTGCGCTCAGCGTGGAGAGGATTGATTCTCTCACCGCTGATTTGGAAAGCAGTAATCAGCGATGCGCCATAACCCATAGCCTCAGGGCGTACCAATACAGGTGTTATACCGAGAGCAAACCTGCTGCCTTTTTGGCTAAGGTAGAGACCCGAAGCCTTGTGCTGCATGTAGTAGAGTGTAGAGTCGCCTTGTGTCTTGGCTTCGATGAAGCGGAAGAGACCTGCATC
>CALZJL010000272.1 GCA_945787625.1 uncultured Prevotellaceae bacterium | reverse complement strand
GCCCAAGGCCACTACCACGTATGGGCATTAGGTCGCAACGAACACCGCGCCCGCCAACGCTTCGCCCACGAATGGCACCACCCCCAGTTCCACTACATCAACCACGACATCACCCAGCCCCTCAGTCACCTCCACCACACCTTCCACCACATCATCGACGCCGCCAGTTCAGCCGCCCCCCACCACTACAGCACCGACCCCGTCGGCGTCATGAAAGGCAACCTCCTCGGCGTCATCAACCTCCTCGACTACGGCATAGAGCACGGCCTTGAACGCTTCCTCTACATCTCCTCAGGCGAAAGCTACGGACAAGGCGACGGACGCATCTTCACCGAAGACTACAGCGGCTACGTCGACCCCATGTCATTCCGCTCATGCTATCCCAGCAGCAAACGCGCCGCCGAGACCCTCTGCGCCAGCTACGCCCACCAGTGGGGCATCAGCGCCATGGTAGCCCGCCCCTGCCACATCTACGGCCCCTATTTCACCGAAAGCGACAACCGCGTCTACGCCCAATTCATACGCAACGTCCTGCGCGGACAAGACATCGTCATGAAAAGCACCGGCAGCCAATACCGCTCATGGTGCCACGTCGACGACTGCGTCCGCGCCATCCTCACCATACTCCACCACGGACAAAGCGGCCAAGCCTACAACATCGCCGACCCAGGCAGCAACATCACCATACGCCAACTCGCCGAGATGATAGCCGACATCGCCCAGCGCCGAGTCATCATCGACCTCCCCGACGACATCGAACGAGCTGGCTACAACCCCGTCAGCCAATCCATCTTCTCCACCCAAAAGCTCCAAGAGCTCGGCTGGACCGTCACAGGCACCATGCGGCAGAAGATGGAAGACACCATACGCCAGGCAGCACAACTCAACCCCCAAGCCAAAGAAAGCACAAGATGAAGAACTACACCAAGCAAAATCTCCGCGCCTGCCAGCTCAAGCAGCTCAGCATACTCCAAGAGATAGACCGCATCTGCCACAAGCACCACATACAATACTGGCTCGACGGAGGCACCCTCCTCGGAGCCGTACGACACCAAGGCTTCATACCCTGGGACGACGACATCGACATCGCCATGACCGACCACGACCTCCAGAGATTCTGCGCCGTCAGCCCCGCCGAGCTCCCCCCACACCTCTTCCTGCAGACCCCCCACACCGACCCCACCGCCAAGGAGCCCATCGTCAAGATCCGCGACCTCAACTCCCTCTACATCGAAGCAAGCGACACCTTCGACGTCCCCTACCAGAAAGGCCTCTTCGTCGACATCTTCCCCTTCCAGCCCTGCCCCACCCTACCCCGATGGGCACTAAGCAAGATAGCCCGCGGCATCAGCCGCTCATACAGCATACTCCACCGCAAACACTACTACAGCCTACGCTCAGCCATAGAGTGGCCATGGTTCACCCTCAGATACTACAGCTACACCCTCATCTGGAAGATACTCAACCTACGCCGCCCCCACACCCACCACTGCAACCACCCCATACACAACGGCTGCGGCATGTACCACCGCACCGACACCATCTTCCCCCTCACCACCATACAGTTCGAGGGGCAGATCTACCCCGCCCCCCACGACACCCACCGCTACCTCAGCGACCAATATGGCGACTACACCACCATTCCCCCCGCAGACCGACGCCAAGTCCACGCCATCTTCATCATGCCACAACTACACCCCAACCCAGAGACGACATGAAAACCGTAAGCATCGTCATGGCCACCTACAATGGCAGCCGATACCTCCGCCCCCAGATAGAGTCAATCCTCGCCCAGACCTACCCCATACACGAGGTCATAATACAAGACGACCACAGCACCGACGACACCGCCGACATCGTCCGACAGTACGCCGCCGCTCACCCCAACATACACCTTTGGGTCAACCCCACCCGCCTCGGCTACAAAGAAAACTTCCGCACCGCCACCCTCCGCGCCACAGGCGACCTCATAGCCCTCGCTGACCAAGACGACATCTGGTACCCCGACAAGATCGAGGCCCAAGTCCATGCCATCGGCAGCCACGACCTCTGCTACAGCCACCACCACCGCGGTGCCGACCCCCGACACACCACCCTCGTCACCTACAAAAACGCCCCCGAGCGCCAACTCTTCGCCGCCATCGTAGGCCACAGCCTCCTCATGCGCCGCGACTATGCCCAAAACCCCGACAACTGGCTCGGCTACATGGCCCACGACATCGGCCTAAGCCTCTTCGCCCACTTCCACCGCGGTGTAGTACGCGTAGACCGCCCCCTCAACTTCCACCGCAGCCACGACGACTCCGTCTCCACCGCCGCCCACCTCCACGCCTACCACGACAAAGACCACCACCCCACCTGGCAGCCCTACATCTACGGCCTCAGCAACTACCGCCGCCTCCAGCGCAAAGACACATGGCAAGCCTACCACCACCGCGTCCAGGCCGAAAGCCGAGACCGCAACCCCCTCGTCTACCAGCTCTGCACCCTCATGCTCAGCCCTCATCTCAGTTCACTCCTCCGCCTCTGCCTCCTCTGTATGCGACATCGCCACACCATCTACCCCAGCGACAACACCCAAGGCCTGCGCGGAGCCATACGAGGCTTCTTCTTTCCCTTCATACACAGCTATCACTGCACGTTTTACGACGGTTGAGGTTGTTATTTAGGTTATAAGGTTTTGAGGTTTTGAGGTTTTGAGGTTGTTTAGTCGTTAGAACCAACAAAACAACCAAACAACAAAA
>CALZJL010000271.1 GCA_945787625.1 uncultured Prevotellaceae bacterium | reverse complement strand
TACGAGCAGTTGAAAGGTGTTCATGTAGAAATCATGCACGCAGACAGTACGTTAATATCAGATTTCTATACTGGTCCCATATATGGATACGGAGGATACAGCCACAATATAGAAAAGGTGGGTTATCTTTACGTGCCACGGACTACATGTCTGTTTCGTTTCACAAAAGACGGTTATATCACACAGTACTTCACGCTTGAGAAGAAAAACATCGGTCGACGTGAAAAGCGCGTATTCATCGGAGAAGTCCGCCTAAAGAAGAAAAACGAGCCCAACTATAGAGAATTGGACGAGACGGTCATAACCGCCTCCAAGATACGCATGGTGGTAAAGGGAGATACGCTGGTCTACAATGCCGATGCGTTCCAATTAGCAGAGGGATCCATGCTCGACGGACTTATCAAACGACTTCCAGGCTTCGAACTGCGAGGAGGGCAGATACGTGTTGGCGGCGAGTATGTCAGCAGTCTGCTTGTAAACGGCGAAGATTTCTTCCGAGGCGACCCACGCGTAGCTCTCGAAAACCTCCCGGCCTATATGGTGGACAAGGTAAAAATCTATCACAAGGAGCACGAATACAGCTATATTACCAAGGAGAGAGACAAAAAGGAACTTCCACTGGTGGTAGATGTAAATCTGAAACGGCAATACGCCATCGGTTGGGTTGCGAATGTTGCTGCCGGCTATGGATTGGCAGGGCGCTATCTGGCACGCTTGTTCGGACTGCGTTTTACAGACAACTCACGTATAGCTTTTTACGGAAATGCCAACAACACGAATGACACACGCGAACCGGGTGTAACTGGTGAGTGGAAATCACAAGGCGCAGCTTCTGGACGTACAAACATGCAGACGGGGGGTATTGAGGCTTTGGTAAAGGACAAAAAAGGAGTGTGGAAATATATCGGAAATGCCCAAGTAGCCCATCGCACGACAGAGGACCGCAGTATAACGTCTACCGAAACTTTCCAGCCAGGATTAGAACACAGCACCTTCTCACGGTTGAGCCAGGAGAATATAGGGAACAATCTGAGAGTGCAGACTTCTCATCAGTACACCTATCGTAAGGCGCATGGACACCTGACTCTCTCCGGCAACGGATTCTACCAGCGAAACCGTAACCGCGCTAACAATCTTGGAGCAGAGTTCATGGATGATCCAGAAGATGCCTATCGCGCAGCATCTTTGGATAGTATTTTCCTTGGCACGAGCGACAGGCTTGCGTCATTGCTGCTCCACAAACAACGCGAACAAAGAAAAGAAACAACCGACAACTGGAATGGAAATATCCAGATGAACAGTTTTATCGAAATCCCTCACACACCAGACTATATCAACCTTTCTGCAAATGTCCGTGTAGACAGACAGAAGTCAACGTCATTCTCCGACTACTTCATCAATTACAATCCAGCAATAACGCTGACAAGCGACGATTATCGTCAGCGCTATACCACATCGCCATCATTTGCCATAGATGCAGGCGTTGATGTGACCTACAACTATCGCCCTGACTGGGGCTTTGTTAATCCCCACTATTGTTTTAAGGACGAATATCATGACACCGACCTTTCACTCTATCGTCTGGATCGTTTGGGGGATGATGCTCCAGCCTTTGGCGAGCTCCCATCAAGTGTGGCAGCCTTGATGAGTTGTCTGGACGCACCAAACTCCTACTCTTCTAAGTTGAATACACAAATCCACCGTGCAGGAGCAGAGTTGGGATTTTGGATTCCCGGCAAGCTTCCCAGCCATCGCATCAAATTCTCACCAGAAATAGAATGGCGTATAGATAATCTTACGTACCACCGAGACATACTGCATACCAAGCCACACCGAAGCGAAGCAGTCTTTGTCCCCTCGGCATCGTGGGGTTTTGATAATTGCTATGTCAACTACAAAATGACATCATTCTTCCCTGACCTCCTCAGCCAGCTTGACTATACCGACAACTCAGACCCATTGAATATCTACAAGGGCAATCCAGACTTGAAGCGTAGTGTCAAACACAGCGTGGATTTCAGCCGCTCGCTTGGCAATTACCAGACGGGGTGGCACTTCTTCCTAAAAGGCGGATGGGAGATGATTAGCAACGCCATAGCCCACTCCATGGATTATGATGCAGCTACAGGTATACGCACCTTTTCGCCACGCAACGTAAACGGAAACTGGGGAGCATACATTTCAGGAGATTATCAAAAACCACTTGACAAGAATCAACGTTTCATTCTTACCTCTGTCACCGATTTAAGCTATCGCAACAGCGTGGACTATGTGACAGAACGCAGTTCTGTACGCAATCTGAACGTCGGCGAAAGTCTGCATCTGAACACGCGTTTCAAGCAATATATCATAGATTTGAGTGTGGCGGTAAAATACCTACATGCTACATCACCCAATGCTCAGTTTGAGAACATCAATAGCTTTGATTGCAAATACAGCGCATCAGCCCAAATTCCCTTGCCAGCAGGCTTCGCATTCAGCACCGACCTTACGCTCTTCCATCGTACAGGATATACAGACAAAAGTCTGAATGAATGTCACTTTGTAGCCAATGCCCGTCTGTCAAAGACATTGCTCAAAGGTAGGTTGGGATTGGCGCTCGACGCCTTTGATATTTTTCACGGACTGAGCAATGTAACCAAAATCATCAATGCACAAGGTATTACTGAGACATGGTATAATTCGCTGCCATCCTATGCAGTTATACAAGTCGCATATAAGTTTAGCAAACAGCCCAAGAAGAAA
>CALZJL010000270.1 GCA_945787625.1 uncultured Prevotellaceae bacterium | reverse complement strand
GCAGCATCGACATGGTCAGACTCTTGCCGAAACGACGTGGGCGTATGAAGAAGAAGAACTTGTTTGCAGCCTCCACTTTCTCTATAAACCTCGTCTTGTCTACATAGTAGCAGTCGTCCTCGCGGACAGCCACGAAGTTCATCATTCCGTATGGTATGCGCTTTGCCTTTGTCTTTTGTTGTTCAGTTCTTCCGTCCATAAGCCAATTTTAAGATATAACAACGTACAAAGATACGATTTATTTCTGTATCATCAACATTGAAACCGAAAAAAAGGAGGAAAATATCCAATCGAATAGAGGTAAAGGAATGCAGCCGTTAGACAATGCCCATGCATAGCGTACACACAATTGCTGCCCGACAAAGAATCGGGCAGCAACTATATGTTGTACGCACAAGGCAGGATTCGTCAGACAGCAGAGCCAGGACTCATTGTGCCCGAGCCAGTACCAAACGAATCGTCGTCCTCGCCAACGATAAGGTTTGGATTATCCGACCCTCCCGAAGATGCCAAAATCTGATTACACTCTACTACATACACCCTTGTTTCGGGTACAGCATACGACTTTTTCATATCCATTTTAATTTATTTAGTTATTTTATGATTACAATCTTGCCATTCTTGACGTAGACGCCACTCTTGGTCGATACAACGCGTTGTCCGCTGAGGTTATATGTATGAGCCTGCACATCACTGCCGCTATCTACGACATCATCTATACCCGTCACCTCCGAATCTTCGGCAAAAGAGAAACTTAAAGTGCGACTGTCAGATGTGATATTTGTAGGAATATGTAGGTAAGCCCTATTTGCAAGCAAAGGAGAAGTACCATCAGAGCGATAGAACTTCAGTCCCTCAGTACCATTGGCGAGGATATAGTTGGAATATCCGCCGTCGCTGCCTGGCAAAGCAGTCTCCGCTGTAGTTCCTACAAATAGATTAGCGTAGGCATATTTTACCTCCGCAGTAGGAATCTCATGACTCCCTGCGACTCCCATCACCATAAAGCCAGTACCAGAAGGAATCTCATGCACCCTCGTCAGAAGTACAGATCCACTATTATAGTTATATCCTGTAGCTACATAAGCCTTTATACCCTCTATTCCCCTAAAATCAAGGTCGTATTCGCAGCAATATGTCGCTGTCCCCAGATCAGAGATGGTGATTGTTCTTTCTGGAGGTGTTGGGGTGGCTATTGTCTCGAATGTTCCAAAACTGCTCCAAGGACTTGTATTTTTATATGCATAGACAGACAGTTCTGGGACATAGAGCGTAGCGCTTGAGGTAGATGCATATATAAAGACATCACTTCCACACGTAGGCGGTGTTAGTGCTTCACATACTACAGTTCTTAGGTATCTACATTCTCTGAAAGCTTCTGCTCCTATGCTTTCTACCGAGCCACGCATAGTTATTGAATTCAGAGAACTACTACTGAAAGCCCTTTCACCAATGCTCGTAACAGAATTTGGGATAGTTATTGACCCTAAGGAACTACACCAAAAAGCACGATTACCAATGCTCGTAACGGAATTTGGGATAGTTATCGTGGATAACGAACTACTTTCAAAAGAACAATCACCAATACATGTCACCGAATTAGGAATTACAGTTGATTTACAGCCTGCAATAAGGGTATTGCCGTATTTCTTAATTATAGCATTACAATCCTCACGCGAATCATAAATTGTATTTTGGGGATCAACTGTTATTGAGGATACCGATCTACAGCCTGCAAAAGAAGCAGAACCAATACTTGTGACAGATTCAGGAATTGTTATTGACGTTAATGAACTACAGCTGCCAAAAGCACCGTTTCCAATGCTTGTAACAGAATTGGGAATCGTTACTGAAGATAACGAGGAACAACCAGAAAAAGCATTAGCCCCAATATTTTTAACAGAATTTGGAATGGTTATTGAGGATAACGAGGTACAACCACTAAAAGTCCACTCCCCAATGCTCGTAACGTAATTGGGAATCGTTACTGAGGATAGTCCCCGACATTCATAAAAAGCAAAGTCACCAATACTCTTAACAGAATTAGGAATGTAGATTGAACTTAGAGAAGTACAATGTTTAAAAGCACCCTCACCAATGGTAGTAACTGTATTGGGAATAGATACATAGGTTAGTGAAGGACAATTAGCAAAAGCATCTTTTTCAATTTTCTTAACAGTATATTGGTCGCGATATACGTAAAAAGAGCTTGGAATTCTGATACTTCCAGTATACTTGGAAGGTCCAGAAATCACAGTTGCAGACCCTGTATTAGTGTCTATAAAGTAATAAATACCATCACGATCCGTAATATCGGCCAGGGATGTAAATGGACTCATAATGCCCAGCAGAAGCAGGAGCATAAAACGTAGTTTTTTCACCATAATTCTTTTGAATTAAGTTAGTATCTCCGAAGCTCTACGAGATGAATGAAAGTTGATTGAGATGTGAAGAGAGAGTAATAAAAAACGTGAGCTTCCACCTCTGCTCGTCAACCATTTAGGCCGTAGGAAAAGCCCCGCACATTGACAAGAAGAGTGTCTGCTCACGCCGGTATAGCACATATCCATGGGGAAAAGTGTGCGTGAGGGCATAGCACACCCTCGCAGCACACCCCGGATATGATAAATGTATACCCGTTGCAGTCACTACAATCTTTGTCATTGATATACGTTTTGAATTTCTCAGGTTCAAAGAAGTCAATAGACAAAGCGTTGGTGACGCTTTTTGTTTACAATCTTATGTT
>CALZJL010000269.1 GCA_945787625.1 uncultured Prevotellaceae bacterium | reverse complement strand
GTCGTTGGATACATCAAAAAAGACCTATCGTAAGTTCGACAGGTCTTTGCTTCTTAATCCTATATTTGGATACTGGTGCACACGACTATCTGCTTACGATCTTTTGAACCCTAAGTAGCGCCACCACCAGAAATTACCAAACACAGATGTATAATTCATGCTTGCTTATATAGTTGCTTACAATCTTGTATTAGTGTCAGATTACTTTGCAGCCTCAAGAGATGCCTTGCGAAACTCTTTCATTGCTTTCTCTATCTCAAGTGATGCCTTGCGGGCACGTGCGCCGGCAGCCTTGTTACCACTCTCTGCCTGTGCGGCAGCGTCCTTCTGGAATGCCTCGTATGCGGCGGCAATCTTTGCAATCAACTCGTTCATAGTAGTAGTGTTTTTAATGTAATGGATTAGATTATCTGTGATTTTTTATGACTTATCCGTCGCAAAGATATGAAAACGCTACAAACTGACAAAGATTTTTCTCATTTTTTTTATAAAAAGATGCTATTTTAGTAATTTCTTTATGTCATTCAGCTTGTTTAGTGCCTCCAAAGGTGTCAGAGTGTTTATGTCTATGTCGCTGATCTGACGCCTGATGTCGTCAATGATGGGGTCATCGAGCTGGAAGAAGCTCAGTTGGGTACCTGTATATGACTGTTTCTTGCTCCCTGCCGTGATGCCTTTGCCTACGTCGTCGTGTTTTTTTTCTTCTTCGAGTTGGCTTAAGATTACTGATGCGCGTTTCACGATGCTTTGGGGCATTCCCGCCAGCTGTGCCACATGGATACCAAAGGAGTGTGCCGTGCCTCCCTTTTCGAGTTTGCGCAGGAAGATTATCTGCCCGTCGCTCTCCTTGACCGAGACGTTGTAATTATGTATGCGTGGGAAAAGCTTCTCCATTTCGTTCAACTCGTGATAGTGTGTGGCAAATAGTGTGCGTGAATGTGACTTCCCATTCTCGTGGATGTACTCTACGATGCTCCACGCTATCGATATGCCATCGTATGTGCTCGTACCCCTGCCGAGCTCGTCAAACAGCACAAGCGAGCGGGACGTGAGATTGTTGAGTATGCTCGCTGCTTCGGTCATCTCGACCATGAATGTGCTCTCGCCGAGCGAGATGTTGTCCGAGGCTCCCACACGGGTGAATATCTTGTCGACATAGCCTATATGTGCGCTCTCGGCTGGTACGAAAGACCCTATCTGTGCCATCAGGGTGATGAGGGCGGTCTGTCTGAGCAGCGCGCTCTTGCCTGCCATGTTGGGTCCTGTGATGATGATGATCTGCTGGTCTGATGTGTCCAGCAGTATATCGTTGGGCACGTAATACTGTCCGGGCGACATCTGTCTCTCTATGACGGGGTGACGCCCCTGACGTATATCGATGATTTCGCTGTCGTCAACGACGGGGCGTATGTATTTGTTTTCGCGTGCTAGAAAGGCAAAACTTATCAGACAGTCGAGTCTGGCAATCAATGTGGCATCCTGCTGTATGACGCTCGAAAACTGTCCGCACCACTCTACGAGTTTGGCATACAGCTGCGTCTCCAGCGATAGGATACGATCCTCGGCTCCCATAATTTTGTCTTCGTACTCCTTCAGCTCCTGGGTGATGTAGCGTTCGGCAGATACGAGGGTCTGCTTGCGTATCCACTCGGGCGGAACGGCATCCTTGTAGGTGTTGCGCACTTCAAGATAGTATCCGAACACATTGTTGTAGCCTATCTTTAGGCTTTGTATGCCTGTGCGTTCGGCTTCGCGCTGCTGAAGTTCGAGCAGATAGGATTTGCCTCCTGTCGAAATGTCGCGCAGATTGTCGAGCTCGTCGCTGACTCCCTTGGCTATCACACCTCCTTTGGCCAGAAGCAGAGGGGCATCGGGTGATATGGTCTTTTCTATACGCTCGAGCAGTTCGCTGCAGGTGTCTATCATGGTGGCTGTCTCGCGCAGAGAGTCGTTGTCGGTCGCTGAGAGTGTCTCCTTGATATGTGCGACAGCTTGCAATGCTGTCTTGAGCGAAAGGAGGTCGCGCGGTGAGACTCTGCCGGTATTTATGCGCGACACAATGCGCTCCAGGTCGCCTATATATTGCAGACGCTCCGCTACTGCCTCTCGTGTGTCTGGCTCGCGAAAGAGGTGGTCGACGATGTCAAGACGCTCGTTTATCTGCTTGGTGTCCTTCAGTGGGAATGCGAGCCATCTGCCCAGCATTCTCGCACCCATAGGCGTGGTGGTCCGGGAAATGACGTCAAGCAGGGAGCGCCCCTCGGGATTCATGGTCTGAAACAGTTCGAGCGAGCGCATCGTAAATCCGTCCATGTGGACGTAGCGCTCGTCTTCGATGCGTGCAAGATTGAGTATGTGTCCGAGTCGTGTGTGCTGCGTCTGTTCGAGATACTCCAGGATTACGCCGCAGGCTGTCACTCCGCTGTGCATGTGGTCTACACCATAGCCCTTGAGATTCTTCACTCCGAAGTGTTTCAGTACCTTGGAGCGTGCCGTAGTCTCGTTGAAAGCCCAATCCTGCATCTCATAGAGCGCAAACTTATCTCCAAACGACGTGACTACCATCTGTTTCCTTCCACACTCGTAGAGCACCTCCTTGGGTGCGAAGCGACTCATCAGACCTTGTATGTGGGCGATTGTGCCCTCGCTCGTGACAAACTCTCCTGTCGAGATGTCGAGGAATCCGATGCCGCAGCTACCCTTGCTGAAATCTACGGCAGCGAGGAAATTGTTCTCCTTGTACGAAAGCA
>CALZJL010000268.1 GCA_945787625.1 uncultured Prevotellaceae bacterium | reverse complement strand
TAAGATTAGCGTAGAGTATCTCCCACCCATAGTGCCGGGCTGCGATACTGACTACGAGACGCTCACACAGCGTGTCAAGGATTCAATCCAGGGTCTGTAACCACGATTCCGACATTCAAAGAAAGCGGGGGTTGAGGTCGCCATCCCATTTCGTATTATGATGACGACGTGTAAGCACTCCGCTTTCGTTGTCGTGCTTGCTCTGCTCATAAAGGTGTAGGGCTGTAGCTATGGCGACCTTGTCGCGCTCGCCAATTCCACCCTGTGGAGCATGGGCTGCCGTGATAGCCTTGCGGAGGTCAGACTCGAAGTTCTCGCGTGCCATGCCGCTCTTGTACATCCTGTATTGCTCGGGGTGCATGGCAAGCTCGAAGAGCTCCTCGTCGTCCTGTCCTCTCTCCCACCCCTTCGCATTCATCTCGTCGACAAACTCCGCGAGAGCGTCGGGATAGAAGGTGTGAGGATCGTCGGTCACAAACTGACGCCCCTGACTCTCAGCCAGCTCTACGAGCTCGGGGGCTATCGGACCCGGCACCTTGCCGCTCTTGCCCAATATCATGCCCCAGATGGCATCGTCCATCATCACGAAGCGTCCCTTGCCCTGCTCGATGGTAAGGAGGTTCATGAGGGCGATGTTTTTGACATACTGTGAGAAAGGAGTGACAAGGGGAGGATAGCCGACCATAGGCCATACGTACTCCACCTCGTTGAAGAGAGCCACGAGCATATCGTCGGTGGTCATCTCGGGATCGCCCTTCTGCTTACGCAGATTGTTGATGACACCCTGTATGCCTCCGAGGTCTGCCATCATGGAGCCCATCATGCCGCCCGGCAGACCGCAACCGAGGAGGAGAGACGACATGTGCTTGTTGCCTGGATTGATGAAATAGCCTAACCACTCGTCGATAAACTGCTGGGTGAGCGAACGGGCTTTCATGTAGGCATTCATGTTAATCTCGGGGACATCAAAGCCCTTCTGTCTGAGCATGGCTATGACAGAAATGACATCGGGGTGAACCTTACCCCATGAGAGTGGCTCTATGGCTGTATCTATGATGTCGGCACCATTCTCGCAGACTTCGAGTATGCTCGCCATAGACAGACCGGGGCCGGAATGACCATGGTATTCGATGACGATGTCGGGGTGAGCCTCTTTGATAGTCCGCGTCAGCTCGCCGAGGAAGCCAGGCATACCGATACCTGCCATATCCTTGAGGCATATCTCCGTGGCGCCGGCCTTGATGAAAAGATCAGCCTTCTCAGCATAGTACTCCACGGTATGTATGGGCGAGTTGGTGATACAGAGTGTGGCCTGCGGAGTCATACCAGCCTCTTTAGCCCAACGGATAGAAGGTATGATATTGCGTTCGTCGTTGAGACCGCAGAAGATGCGAGTGATGTCTACGCCCTGAGCATGCTTTACCTTATACATGAGCTGGCGCACATCGTCGGGCACGGGATACATACGCAAGGCGTTGAGTCCACGGTCGAGCATGTGAGTCTTGATGCCTACCTGATTGAAGGGCTTGCAGAATGCGCGGACAGCCTCGTTGGGATTGTTGCCAGCCATGAGGTTGACCTGCTCGAAGGCTCCGCCATTGGTCTCTACACGCGAGAAGCAGCCCATATCGATGATGACAGGGGCTATCTTTTCCAACTGGTCTTTACGTGGCTGATACTTGCCTGAGCTCTGCCACATGTCGCGGTATACTAAGCTGAATTGTATTTTCTTTTTCATTTTGTGGGGTGTTTATATTGATTTTCTAAATGTGGGCTATATGACTAATAGCACTCTTGGCTGTTAGGGAAGTCTTGGTTTTTGACATCGCTAATGTACTGCCCTATGGCATCTGTCATGATGCTGAAGAGGTCGGCATAGCGTCGGAGGAACTTGGGCGAGAAGCCTTTGTTCATGCCGAGCATGTCGTGAATGACGAGCACCTGTCCGTCGGCCTGACCTGCGCCTATGCCTATCACAGGGATTTTGAGCTCGTCGCAGACCTGCTTGCAGAGCGTAGCAGGAATCTTCTCAAGCACGATGCCAAAACAGCCCACCTCCTGAAGAGCTCTGGCATCAGATACGAGCTTGGCAGCCTCAGCCTCCTCCTTGGCGCGTACGGCGTATGTGCCGAACTTGTTGATGCTCTGTGGCGTAAGGCCGAGGTGCCCCATGACGGGGATACCAGCATCAAGTATAGCCTTAATCTGCGGAAGTATCTCTACTCCACCTTCGAGCTTGAGCGCATCGGCGTGCGTCTCCTTCATGATGCGTATGGCGTTGCTGACGGCTTCGGTGGCATTTACCTGATATGTGCCGAAAGGCATATCGCAGACCACGAGCGAACGCTTCACGCCGCGCACCACGCTCTTGGCGTGGTATATCATCTGGTCGAGCGAGATGGGGAGCGTAGTCCAGTTGCCAGCCATGACATTCGATGCGCTGTCGCCGACGAGTATTATGTCCATACCTGCCTGATCTACAATCTGGGCCATGGAATAGTCGTAGGCCGTAAGCATGGCTATCTTCTTGCCCTGCTGCTTCATCTCGATAAGACGGTGGGTGGTGACTTTACGTGTGTCTTCTACTAAATATCCTGCCATTTTTTGTCCTGATATATTATTGAAAAACGTTATACTTTTGTTATTTCATACAAAGTTACAAATAAGTAAGCGAATATCACGCCCCATATAGGAATTATTTTTTCATGGAACGACCGAAAGTGTTAACTTTTTGTCATCTGCATTTTTTTTCAACAAAAAATCGTATCTTTGGGGTGTGGATGTTGTTTGGTT
>CALZJL010000267.1 GCA_945787625.1 uncultured Prevotellaceae bacterium | reverse complement strand
ACTCTGTCATGACGGACGGGTTGTGCTCGATGGGGTGAATATCTCTGTCGGGGAGGGGGAGATGATTTATCTGATGGGGCAGGTTGGCTCTGGCAAGAGTACGCTACTGGGGAGTATGTATGGGGATGTGGCTGTGACTGGCGAACAGGCTTTGGTACTCTCTACGTCGATGATAGGGTTGAAGACGAGCAAACTGCCTATGCTACGTCGCCGTGTGGGTATCGTGCATCAGGAACTCAGATTGTTGCCCGACCGTACTGTGTATGAGAATCTTGACTTTGTGCTTCGTGCTACGGATTGGAAGGACTCTGCTGCCCGCGCCAAACGGATTGGTGAGGTACTGGAATGGGTGGAGCTCGGCGATGTGGCAGGAAAGTATCCTTATCAGTTGTCTGGCGGACAGAAACAATGTATCTGTATAGCAAGGGCTATACTGAATAGTCCGGGACTTATACTTGCTGACGAGCCTACGGGACAACTCGATAGTGAAAACGGCGAACGGGTGATGGCTCTACTCGATGAGGTCAGACGACAATGTGGTACTGCGGTGGTGGTATCGACTCACAATTCGCAATGGCCTAAAGACTTCCCAGGCAGGGTGTATATCTGTGCGGACGAGACGGTAAAGCCTTTAGATTGAAAAATCACACAGCAAAGAACCAAAATAACAAAGAAACAACAAAACAACAAAAAAAATATGAAAGTACTAAAATTTGGTGGCACGAGTGTCGGCTCTCCACAGAGAATGAAGGAGGTGGCGAACCTCATCACCTCGGATGGCGAACAGAAGATTGTAGTGCTCTCGGCTATGAGCGGCACTACCAACTCGCTGGTGGAGATTTCTGACTATCTCTACAAGAAGAATCCCGAGGGAGCGAGCAATATCATCTCGCAGTTGGAGTCAAAGTATCTGGGACACGTCGATGAGCTCTACTCTACTGACGAGTGGAAGGTCAAGACGCGTGAGTTTATCAAGGAGCAGTTCCGCTATCTGCGCAGCTTTACCAAGATTCACTTTACGAGTTTTGAGGAGAAGGTGATTCTGGCTCAGGGTGAGATTATCTCAACCAACATGGTTACGAACTACCTCATCGAGTGTGGGGTGAAGGCTGTGCTGCTGCCTGCGCTGGAGATGATTCGTACGGACAAGAATGCAGAGCCAGACTTTGAGTATATCTCTAATCGTTGCTCAAAGGCTCTTGCTGAAAATCCTGACTACGAGATTTATATCACTCAAGGGTTTATCTGCCGTAATGCTTACGGAGAGATTGACAACCTTTTGCGTGGTGGCAGCGATTATACGGCGTGTCTCATCGGTGCGGCTTTGCAGACCCAGGAGATTCAAATCTGGACTGACATCGACGGTATGCACAACAATGATCCTCGTGTGGTCGACAACACCAAGCCTGTGCGCCAGCTCAACTTTGCCGAGGCTGCGGAGTTGGCTTACTTCGGCGCAAAGATTCTCCACCCTACGTGTATACAGCCTGCCAAGTTTGCTGGTGTACCTGTGCGTCTGCTCAATACCATGGAGCCTGAGGCTCCTGGCACGCTCATCAACAATGAGTTTCAGGAGGGGACTATCAAGGCTGTGGCTGCACGCGATAACAATATTTGTATACGTATCAACTCGAGCCGCATGCTGCTGGCGTATGGTTTCCTGCGCAAGGTGTTTGAGATATTCGAGCAGTATCGCACGAGTATCGACATGATCTGCACAAGCGAAGTGGGCGTGAGCCTCACTATCGACAACTCTTCGCATCTGGCAGATATCGTGTCTGAACTGAAAAAATACGGCTCTGTTAGTGTCGAGAAGAATATGTGTATCATATGTGTGGTGGGCGACTTGCGTCCTGCCAACAAGGGCTTTGAGACTTTGGCTTGCGAGGCTCTCAAGGATATTCCCGTCCGTATGATTTCATATGGCGGTAGTGACCACAATATCTCTTTCCTGGTCAAGGCTGAGGACAAGAAGCGTACGCTGCAGGCTTTGAGTGCCACTTTGTTTGATTGATAGTGATGTCGTAAGTTTAGCATTATGGACTCTTCTATTGTAGGAAAATTTCAGGCGCTCAGGACTCCTTTCTATTATTATGATTCTGAGTTGCTCGACAGGACGCTTGAGACTATCAAGGCTTGTCTCGATGAGAATATGCACTTGCACTATGCTGTCAAGGCTAATGCCAACGCTAAGGTGCTACGTCATATTTGTGATGCTGGATTGGGAGTTGATTGTGTGAGTGGCGGTGAGATTCAGGCTTCGCTGGACGCTGGTTTCAAGGCTGAGGATATAGTCTATGCCGGCGTGGGAAAGAGCGACTGGGAGATCAGGTTGGGGCTTGAGGCTGGAATCTTCTGCTTCAACGTCGAGAGTATTCCTGAGCTTGAGATAATCAACGAACTTGCGGCTGAGGCTGGCAAAGTAGCACGTGTGGCGTTGCGTATTAATCCTAACGTCGGAGCACATACACATGCAAATATCACCACGGGGCTTGCTGAGAATAAGTTCGGCATCGATATGCAGGATATGCAGAGGGTGATGCGTCTGGCTTCTGAGATGAAAAATGTGGAGCTTGTAGGTCTACATTTCCACATTGGGAGTCAGATACTGGAGATGAATGATTTCCGCGCTTTGTGCTTGCGCATCAACGAGCTGCAGGACGAACTCGAAGCTGCAGGCTTTGCCCTTATCGGCAATATCAACGTTGGTGGCGGTCTTGGTATTGATTACCAGGCTCCAGACGAGAATCCTATCCCTGCCTTCAAACAGTATTTCGACACTTATCGCAAGTATCT
>CALZJL010000266.1 GCA_945787625.1 uncultured Prevotellaceae bacterium | reverse complement strand
CTCGGTGTAAGCATAACTAATCAAGAGGCAACGGTAGACGGCACTATCGACGTGAAACTATCCAACAAGAACAACACTTCTACCCCAGTCCTTGCTTCAATCACCGAGCAAATTCTGTCGTCTGCCGTCACCAATGGTACAGATGTTATCACATACGCTGACGGCATCATCACAGCCAAGAATGCTGGTACTGCCAAGATTACCTTCACGCAGGCTGCATCAGACAAGTACACCGAATACACCAGCGCAACCTACGAGATAAGCGTAAGCAAGATTTCCAATCACATCTCAATGACGCTCAATGGCCAAAGTACCTCGAACATAAAGCTGAAATACAACGAGAGCACAACGCTTGCCTATACGTCCGCTCACACGGACTCTCCTCTCATAGTAGAGCGTACAAGCGGAACATGCACCACATACACTAACAATGTCATATCGGCTGGTAGCAATCCTGGTACAGACCTATATACAATCTCACAAGCAGAGACCTACAAATATGAAGCAGGATACACGACCTTCTCCATACGTGTAAACGATACTACGGAAGAAGAGATGTATATCATCAATGACCAGAATGAGTATGTTGAATATAGGCTCATCACCCTTAAATCGTATTCTTTCGAAGGACATCCGGGCGATATAGTGAAATTCGAAGCTAAAAGGGTGTCGTCACTCGGCTCTAATTCAGGATTCTACTTGGACTATTCTACCGACAATGGCGCTACGTGGCAGGAAAAATGGTATTTTATCTCAACAACTGCAGATTACAATACCTATGCTGTCACACTCCCCGAAGATGTCAATGTGACCAACGTACGTTTTGAATTGTATGCTGGTTCGACGCTCAACAAGTATGTACGCAACGTCAGGGTAACACGCAAGACATACGTACGTGCCTCTTCTGACAAGACTGACCTCGGCACTGTCTATACTGGAAATACTGGTAATGCTCATTTCATCGTAGACTATAGTACTACAAATGGTGGCAATATCTCGCTGAGCAGCAACAACTCCAACTTTGCATTGAGCACTACAGAATTGAGTACGTCAGAAAATACAGATGGTACACACACATTCGACGTGACCTACACACCCGACCCCGACAAGCTCGGTTCGGAGAGTGCTACAATTACCATCTCGGATCTGTTCTACACACAGGAAATCACCCTTACAGCTACAGCCGAGAAGCGAGCCAACACGCTGTCTGTCATCAGTGCTCAGAATCTCAAGGTAGATGCCACCGTAAACAACGTGTACAGCAATAAGAACAGCACCGCCACACTAAATGTGGCACTCTCTAACGAAGGAGTAATCACCTACGATGAGGGCACGAACACAGCCACAGCTATAGGCGAAGGCACCACCACCCTGACCTTCACCCAGAATGCCAATGACCAGTACTATGCCACATCGAAGTCCGTAACCTTTGTTGTCACCAAGAACGCCAACACTCTCAATATCACGCTCGACAAGACTGACTTGAAGGTAGAAGAGACAGCCAATGTAACTTTCTCCGAACAAAACAGTGACGGCGAGATCACTGTTGCATATACCGTGGACAACATCGTCACTTACGACAATGACGTGATTACTGCGCTAAACGCTGGCACAACGCGAATCACTCTGACACAGGCTGCCACCGTCTCACACACTGCGGCCATACAAAGCTTTGACATCACCGTCAGCAAGCACGACCAGACCATAAGTTGGGACAACAATCTTTCTGGCTCTGATCTAAGTCTGAATATTGGTGCGACACTCACTACCAACACAGCCACAGCCTCAAGCCAAATGGCGGTGACCTACACGTCGAGCAACCCGACCATACTCAAAGTAGATGCCAACACTGGCGAACTCACAGCACTGGCAGGAGGTGCGAATATTGTCATAACCGCCACCCAAGCAGGCAACCACAAATACGCCCAAGCCTCCATCAGCCGTACCTTCACCGTCATCAGCAAGACAGATGCAACGGTAAGTACTACCCTGTCCGAACAAGGCACGAATACACTCACCGTAGGCGAAACGCTAGTCAGCATTGGCTCCAATGCTACACTCTCAGAATCAAACTTTAGCATCGCAGGCAATGACGGAGGCTATATTAGCACATCGTTTGCAGGCAACACGCTGACCATCACCCCACTGAAAGCTGGAGGCACAGTCACCATAACGCTGACTCGCGCAGAGGACAATAGCTACAATGCCATAAGCAAGAGTTACAACATCACAGTCAAGGGCCCTACATTGACACTTGACCCCGCTGTTGCGCCAAACGTAGAGTATGCCGGCACCGAGTATAGCGAAGTTACACTCCGACGCACTCTCAAGGCAGGCTACAACACCATCACCCTGCCATTCGACACCGATGTCGAGACCCTCGCAGGCAGCAGCTATGATGCAGACCAAGACTGGGTAGCACAGCTGAGCAGCGTCACCTACAATGCCCATGACGGCTACACACTCTACTTCAAAAAAATATCCGATGGCTGCATCAAGGCAAACCAGCCCTATATCCTGCATCTCTCGGCTCAAGTGAGCAATCCTGCGTTCAGCAACGTGATAGTACATAGCCCACAAGCTACCAACATTGATGCCACAAAGGGATACAATGCAGAGCAATGGCAGATGGTGTCAAACTATACCCCAGGGGCAGCCATGCAAGGCAAGTATGGAGTCATAAATTCTGACAACTGCCTGAAGATAGGCTCTGCCACATCCACGATAAACGCATTTGGTGCCTATATCAGCTACACTGGAGGTGCTGCCCCGTCAATGGCAAGAACTGCCTTCGCCGGTG
>CALZJL010000265.1 GCA_945787625.1 uncultured Prevotellaceae bacterium | reverse complement strand
CCTGTCTGTCTTGATCCCAAGTCTGGTCAATACGTTGGAAGTACATACGGTCAGTAAAGTTGAAAGAAGTGGTCAGGTTAATATACTTAAATAGCTGGAAAGATGCAGAAATAGGTATCTGGTGACGCATTCCGTTGCGCCAGTCTTTCAAGAAGTTGCTATGAAATACTTTGTCATTCTTGGTCGTGATACTGTTTTGGATAGTACCTGTATACGAAAAAGCAATCTTCTCGTACCAACGCTCCTTACCCACCGCCACCTTTCGCTTAAAAGGATACATACGTGCCAAAGTAATATTGAGAGTAGGCAAGGTCAGCGAAATAGTAGAATCTCGCATATTCTGGCTCATATTGGCTGTGGCAGAGAGTGTCAGTCCGATATTGGGGAAAGTGCGCGAGTAGCTGACAGAGCTCGTACGTGTACTTTGTGTATAAGTCTCAGGATTATAGCGAGAATTGATGTTATTGCGCTCATAGCTCTGGGTGGCAAAATTCACACTGGCCGAGAAACTCTGGTTAGGGTTAGCCTTGGAGTCCATGCGGTGAGTCCACGTAATCTTCATGTCTGCCATCGAAGGCTGACCCTCGTCGATATATTTCTGATAACTAAAAAACAAGCTGCCAGCAAACTTGTATCGCCAGTTATAGTTGTACGTGGCGTTTATGCCCCACGAGCCCTTTGTATAGACCTCGCCAAGCACCTTCAAGTCCATATAATCATTGATAGCAAAATAATATCCTCCATCTCTCAGGTAAAAACCGCGCGACGTCTCCTCACCATACGTAGGCATGACAAAACCACTCTGATACGAATGCTGAAACGGGAAGAAGCCGTAAGGCACAGCCAAAGGCAATGGCACATCGGCCACCACAAGATACGCCGGGCCAAATACGACGCTCTGCCCAGGCTTCACCTTATAACGAGTCATTTTGAGGTAAAAATGAGGATGCTTGGCATCACATGTCGTATACTTGCCCCCATTGCCATACATAACACCGCTACTATCACGCTTTGCCTCGTTGGCTATCATAAAACCCTCGCCCTGCTTAGTATATACATTGGTGATAAAGGCCTTGCGAGTCTTAAAGTTGTACGACATACTATCTGGCTCATACGCCTCCTCACCCTGCTTGAACGTAGGCTTACCCTGCATCTCGCCCGTAGAATCAGGCTGTCCCGAAGCGTGCACGAGGCTCGAGTCCAACGACATCGTAATCTTGTCTGACAAAAGTTCGAGATTCAGATAGTTCACCTGACTATTTCCAAAAAGAGTGGCTCTGTTGGCCTTCATGTCGAAGGTGATGGAGTCCTTGGCTGCATACGCCACAGGCTCGTCCAACGCCGTCGAACTCTTTTTCTTCGTCACGGTATCAACTGGAACCGTATCTGTCGGGACGGTATCCGCCTGAACAGAATCCGTTTTGATATCGTCCGTAAAAGTAGAGTCAGTCAATGAACGGACATGGCGACCACCTACCATGACACCAGCAGTATCCACCCTGCCCATAGCCAACACCGCTAAAGAGCCGATGAACAAGAATATCGAGAACAGACGAGTACGCAATGCAAATACTATATTACAGCGCGCAAAGATAGCAAAAAAATCCCACATACCCAAAAACTTATTATAAGAAAATCAAAATAGCGCGAAATGCTCTGCTTTCAAACAAACTTTTACTAACTTTGCAGACAAATTTTATATAAACCACATTATGATAAAAAATCTAATCTTCGACTTCGGCAAGGTACTTGTCGACTACGACTTCGAATCGTTCTTCAAGAAAAATATCCCTGATCCGCAACGATGCGAGGCAGTCACCTCCATAATCTGCGACCTAAATACGCTCAACACCTTCGACCGCGAGTCCCAGCCGTTGGACAAGATCGTAGATGACCTCATTGCCCTTCACTCCGAATATGAACCAGAAATACGCATGTTTGTGGAACATTATCCAGAAATTATCATTGGCGAAATGCCCGGCATGTATGAGCTCCTCTCTTCGCTCAAGCAGCAAGGCTACAAGCTCTATGGCCTTACTAACTGGTGCAGCAAAGTACACCTGACCATGCAGCAATACCCTATCTTTTCTCTTCTCGACGGACGAGTAATTTCGTCCGAAGAACATCTCATAAAGCCAGAACCAGCCATATACCAGTGCCTGCTCGACCGCTACAATCTGATTCCCGAAGAATGTCTGTTTGCAGACGACAAGCCCGTCAACATACAAGGTGCAATCGCCATTGGCATGCACGGCATCGTCTTTAGAAACACCGCCCAATTCCGACAGGAAATCCGCCAATTCGTGCCTCACAATATCTGAACAACATATATGAAACAATAGCGGCTATCTGCTGGGAGTCCCAAGAGATAGCCGCTATTGCTATACTATGTATCAGTCATCAACGTACCAACACACGCTTTCCATTGGCAATGTATATACCTGGACTTAGCTTGCGCATAGCCGCCTCGACTGTTACGTTAGTCAGCATCTGCTGACCACTCACATTGTATACTGTGAGACGCTCGTTCTTGTCGGGGAAGACCTTGTCTATCGCAGTATCTACCGAAGTAGTACCATGCAGGACAACATCATGTGCAGGCATAGTCTCAGGCACCTCGATATCCCAGCCATCAAAGACTCTACCCTCTGGCACCTCTGGAACGGGGACAGATACAGCTGCACCATATTCGAGCTCTGTGTCGAGATATACGTCCTCATCGAGATAGGCTGTGAGGCGATACCTGTTGATTACAAATGTTCCCTTGACTACCACGTCGTAGGCCGGCATGGTCGTTGGCA
>CALZJL010000264.1 GCA_945787625.1 uncultured Prevotellaceae bacterium | reverse complement strand
CGGGTAGAGGAAAGTCCAACTTTCTGTACTACGAGGGTGATGGTACCCTTGTCGGTATCGGCCCCAGCTATGGTGAGTGGCATACGCTCGCCTTTCTCTCCGCAACGTACGATGACGAAATGTCCTGCCTTGCGGCTCTTGGCGATAAGGGGTGCTTTTACTTCGAGTTTGAATACTTTCTCAGAAAACTGAGTCTTGCTTACTATTTCAAACATTTCTTATATATTGTGATTTGAAATTTGTGATTCAATTGATTATATCTGTCCCCATGTATGGTACGAGAGCTGCTGGGATTCTGATGCCGTCTTCTGTCTGGTTGTTCTCAAGCAGGGCTGCCACTATGCGTGGGAGGGCAAGGGCGGAGCCGTTGAGGGTGTGGCAGAGTTCGGTTTTTCTGGTCGTGGCATTACGGTATCTGCACTTGAGGCGGTTGGCCTGATAGGTATCGAAATTGGATACCGAGGATACTTCGAGCCAGCGTTGCTGTGCCTCAGAGTAGACTTCGAAATCGTAGCAGATGGCAGATGTGAACGATGCGTCTCCTCCGCAGAGTCTCAGTATGCGGTATGGGAGTTCGAGCTTTTGGAGCAGGCCCTCGACGTGCGCCAGCATTTCCTTATGGCTTTCGGCTGAGTGCTCGGGTGTGTCGATGCGTACGATTTCTATCTTGCTGAATTCGTGCAGACGGTTCAGACCGCGTACGTCCTTGCCGTATGAGCCTGCCTCGCGACGGAAACATTGTGTGTAAGCGCAGTTTTTAACAGGCAAATCCTTTTCGTCGAGGATAACGTCGCGGTAGATGTTTGTGACTGGTACCTCGGCCGTAGGTATGAGATAGAGGTCGTCGAGGTCACAATGGTACATCTGACCTTCCTTGTCGGGGAGCTGACCTGTGCCGTAGCCCGATGCTGCGTTGACGACTGTAGGTGGCATAATCTCTTCGTAGCCGCTCTTGCGTGCTTCGTCGAGGAAGAAGTTGATGAGGGCTCGTTGCAGACGGGCTCCCATGCCGCGATATACGGGAAATCCTGCTCCCGAAATCTTGACTCCGAGGTCAAAATCTATGAGATTATACTTGCGAGCCAGTTCCCAATGTGGCAGTCGGGCAGTCTCAATGATGGGGTTTGCGTCCCAGTTGCCTACCGTATCACGCCCCTCTACACACTCCTTGAGGTTGGACTTGACCACCCAATTGTCTTCGGCACAGCTGCCTTCTGGAACTTCGTCATAGGGAATGTTGGGAATCTGGAAGAGGAGGCGTGTCAGCTCCTGTTCGGACTGTGCCTTTTTCTCTTCGAGGGCTTTCCCTGTCTCCTTGAGTGTCGCTACCTGAGCTTTGACCGCATCAGCTTCGTCTTTCAAGCCTTGCTTCATGAGCTTACCAATCTCGCCTGCCAGTTTCTTGGCCTCTGCAAGGTTCTGGTCGAGTTGCGTCTGTGCCTCGCGGCGCTCGCGGTCTACGGCTATGACCTGCTCGATAGCCTGACGTGCTCCGGCAAAGTGCTTCTTCTCAAGACCAGCAATGACGTGTTCGGTCTGTTCTGTAATGAGTTTTAATGTCAACATATTTGTTGTATGTTATATGTGTTGTTTTAATTTTTCACTTCGAGCATGAAACGTACCCCTTTGTGGAAGCTTTCGTCAATCGTAAGCTCTCCTCCCATCTTGTATGCCATTATGGCACAGGTGGGATATAGCATACCGTCGTTTTGAGCCTCTCCGCCAGACAGGGAGAATGCGGTAAACATCGTGCTACGCTCCTGCTCGCTGAGTTCCATGCCTGCGGCACTTATCAGGAACTGGGCTGTATGAGGGTTACGTTTTCTGAAACTTAGGGTGATACGTTGTGTACCTGTATGGGCAGATGCGTCGTTGATGATAGAACTGAGCACTTCGCTAACGGACTCCGAATTGATTGGGAATGAAATCTTGGGAGCATCCGTGTGTACTTCTACGCTGGGGTGCTGATGGTCCGCGACAATCTGTTCGCACAACTTGCCTATATTGGTTTCCGAAGTTTCGTAGCGTTCATCTCTCGTCTGCTCGAGATTCATGTATCGCTCTATGTGATGCAACATGGCAGAGAGAGCCTCGACTTCGGCTTGGGTGTCGTTACCTCGTGCGATTCTGTCCAACGAGGGTTGCAGCATTTGGCTGATGTTGCTCATGAAGTGTGACTTCTGGGTGTTCGCTTCGTTGCTAATCTTTAGGCTTTGGCGCAGCTTGTAGTTCAGTCGCAGGTTCTTAATCAAAACGAGCGTGAGGAGAGCAAGGGCTGCTGCCAACGCTATGGCGAGTATTGAGAGAAATGCTATCCACCACTTCTGACTGGAGATGTTGTCCTGCTTGAGACTGATGTCCTGACGAGCCTCTGTGAGGCTGTCTTTGAGCAGACGTATCTCAGCCGTGGCTCGTATGGCAGCTATCGAGTCGAGCCATGAGGCATAGATGTTGCCGATGACCTGCTCCATCGGACGGTCATGCAGCTTGCGTGCCTGCTGTATCATCTGCTTGAAACAGAGTTCTCTGCCGTTGTCGTCCTTGCCGTCTGAACGAGTGTTGAGAATCTCGGTATAGCAACCCCGCGCCACATCGGTCATGCCCTGACGCCAAGCCCATTGGGCTTTGGTTATGAGCATATCCTCAATGATGTCCGTTTGCGAAGTAGCTCGTGCCAGAGCCTCCATGCGTGCTATCTTGTCTGCCATCTGGGCTTTTTTGCCGAGTCGTCTATACATGGAGTAACGCTGCTTCTCGACGAGATACTTGAGGTCGTTGCGTCCTTCGGCATAGGTGTCGGCTTCGC
>CALZJL010000263.1 GCA_945787625.1 uncultured Prevotellaceae bacterium | reverse complement strand
TAAGGTCAAATTCTGCTTCGAGTATGCATCGTTGTTTGCCTGCTTGTATTGCTGACATGTCGGCTCTTTCTCCTGTGAGTAGGCCTATGGCTCCGAGTAGTATGCTCTTGCCGGCTCCTGTCTGTCCTGTGATGACGCTGAAACCGCGGTGCATGTCGATGTCGAGATGCTCGATGAGTGCGTAGTTTTCTATGTGTAGGTGTCGTAGCATGTGTGTGTGCTGTTTGCTTTTACTTCTTGATTTTCTCCCATTCGCTTGCCATGCTGGGGTTGAGGGCGAAGAGTATGTCGTAGATGCGCTGGCGTTGCTGGGGGGTGCCTTTGCCTGTGAGCAGGTTGACGAGTTCCTGTCGCTTGTATTCGGCGAATAGCTGGGGGACGTTGCTCATGGTGCGGCCTTGGCGTGCTTCGTCGAGGAGTTCGAGGGATGTGATGATGTTTTGTGTGGCGGTGTCTGTGCTGTCGGCCATGAGGTCGAGTCCTTGGCGGTGGTAGCGGTAGTTGAGGGTGCGCATGCTTTCCATGGAGGGTTCCATGTAGTCGTTGAGTAGGGCGTGGCGGTTGCTGTTGTCGTTGAAGGCACTCCAGCCTGAGTAGCTGAGGTTTTGGGCTTTGATGACGATGTCTTGGGCGGTGTTGAGGACTTCGGTGCCTCCGAGTGGTGAGAAGGTGTCCATGTCTATGCCGATGATGAGGTGGGCGTAGTAGGCTAATAGGGCTACGAGCTGGTTGTCGATGTTGTCGAAGTTGTATTCGAGCTGGTCGGCTGGGTCGAACTTGAAGTGGAAGTTGTTGTCTTTGCAACTGTAGAGGACGGTCTGGTAGGCTGTGCCCCATACGGGGCGTGTGCTGGTGAGCTGCATAGTGCATTCGTAGGCTCCGTCTTGCTGGCTGTATTTGTTGACTGTGATGGCGAGGGTGCAGTCTATGCGTTCCTGTTCGGCATATTCGCGCTCGGTCCAATGGCGGGTGTTGAGAAAGTCTTCAACTTTCTGGCGCATGGTCTCGCAGTCTTCGGTCCTGCCTTGTATCTGCTGGGTGTTGAGGGTGACTTTGGCTTTGAGCTCTTGGGCTGAGGCTGTGATGCTGAGGATTGTGTATAGTATGAATAGGGGAATGGTCTTTCTCATAGGGTCTTGAACATTGCCTTGACGATCTCTTTGGCTACTTCGCTTTTTGACATGAGGGGTAGTGGGGTGATGGTGTCGGGGGTGATGAGGGTGACTTTGTTGGTGTCGACTTGAAAGCCTGCTCCTGGGTCTTGGAGGCTGTTCATTACAATCATGTCGAGGCGTTTGCGTATGAGCTTGTCTTTGGCGTGTTCGATGGCGTCGTGGGTCTCTAATGCAAATCCGCATAGCTTCTGACTGGGGGTCTTGATGTGACCTAATGCTGCTGCTATGTCTTGGGTGGGGACGAGGTCGAGGGTCATGGGACCGCTGCCTTCGCGTTTTATCTTGAGGTCTGATGTGTGGGCTGGCCTGAAGTCGGCTACGGCTGCGCACATGATGCCTGCGTCGCAGGTGGGGTATGTCGCTATGGCTGCGTCATACATCTCGCTGGCACTTTCTACGTGGGTGACGTGGATGTGTGGGCTCTGGGGTAGTTGTTGGGTGGTGGGACCGAGAATGAGTTCGACTTGACTGCCTTCGCTCGCGCAGGCTTCTGCTATGGCGATGCCCATCTTGCCGCTTGAGTAGTTGCCGATGAAGCGTACGGGGTCTATGCGTTCGTAGGTGGGACCTGCTGTTATCATTATTCTGTGATTTCGTAGGCTGCCGTCGCGTCGGGCAAAGAATTCTTGTAGTCGGGTGACGATGTTGTGGGGTTCTTCCATTCGTCCTTTGCCTTCGAGGTCGGAGGCGAGGTGACCGTAGCCTGGCTCGATGATGTGTACGCCGTGGCTTTGGAGTAGTTTCAGATTGGTTTGGGTGGTGGGGTGTGCGTACATGTCGAGGTCCATGGCAGGAGCTGCAAATACGGGGGCTTTCATGCTGAGATAGGTGGTGATGAGCATGTTGTCGGCTATGCCATGAGCCATCTTGCCTATGGTGCTGGCTGTGGCGGGGGCTATGAGCATGGCGTCGGCCCAAAGACCAAGGTCTACGTGGCTGTGCCATGTACCGTCGCGCTGGCTGAAGAATTCGCTGATGACGGGCTTGTGGGTCAGGGTGCTGAGGGTCAGGGGGGTGATGAATTCTTTTCCTGAGGGGGTGATGACTACTTGTACTTCGGCTCCGCTCTTGATGAGCTGGCGTATGAGCAGGCATGATTTGTAGGCTGCGATGCTTCCTGTGATTCCTAATACTATCTTTTTTCCTTTCAACATGGGTTGGGTGATGGTGTGTGTTTACTTGTATTTGTAGTAGAGCTTGGTGAGTACTTGCTTGGTGTTTTGGGTGAAGTCTCCTTGCATCATCCAGTTGTAGTAGCTGGGTTCGAGGCGTAGGACGTCTTTGATGGGGCGGCCTTTGTGTTTGCCGAAGTTGATGCAGACTTCTCCTTGGTCGTTGTATGCGAAGCGTCCGGCGAAGTCTACGTAGTTGTCGCGGCGGCTGTATTCGGCGAGGAATGGTATGTCGTTTTGCAGCTCGTCGGGGTAGTGGTCTAATTGTGACTCGAGGACTTCGAGGGTGGCTTGGGTGTCGGCTAAGGCTGTGTGTGCGTCTGACAGGTCTTTGCCGCAGTAGAATTTATATGCGGCTACGAGGGTGCGTTGCTCTAACTTGTGGTAGATGTTTTGGACGTCGACTCGTAGGGGGGTGTTGAGGTCTATCATTACTCCTGCGCGTATGAATTCTTCTGCAAGTAG
>CALZJL010000262.1 GCA_945787625.1 uncultured Prevotellaceae bacterium | reverse complement strand
TAGGTGAAACGCTGTATGAACTTGCGGTTCGTACGCTCCAGAGCATTGTCGGGATTTATATGATACAGACGAGCAGCATTGATGAGCGAAAAGAGGAAATCGCCAAACTCCGACGTAGCCCTCTCCGCATCGTCCTTCTCAAGCTCGGCGCGAAGCTCGTCAACCTCCTCGTGTACCTTCGCCCACACGTCCTCGCGCACCTCCCAGTCAAATCCTACGCTGCGAGCCTTGTCTTGAATACGGTAAGCCTTGATGAGCGAGGGTAAGGCATCGGGTACGCCCGACAGGACAGTCTTGTTGCCGTCTTTCTCCATCTGCTTGATTTTCTCCCAGTTGAGCACCACATCGCCCGCGCTCTGCACCTCTTTGAGATTGACATTAGAATGCTTGAGGCTTTCCTCCTCACCATATACATGAGGGTGACGGAAGATGAGCTTGTCACAACACTTGTTGCATACATCAGCTATATCAAACACTCCGTTCTCGCTGCCAATCTTGGCATAGAAGACTATATGGAGGAGCACATCTCCGAGCTCCTTGCAAATCTCCTTGTTGTCGTTCTTGATCAGAGCGTCACAAAGCTCGAAACACTCCTCTATCGTATTAGGGCGCAGCGACTCGTTGGTCTGTTTGGCGTCCCAAGGACATTTCTCACGCAGAGTGTCCATCACATCAAGCAAGCGTCCGAAAGCCTGCAACTTTTCTTCACGTGTGCTCATTTTGTCGGGTATAATTAGACAAGAATAGAATTATTTCTTGCAAAGGTACAAAAATATGCTGATTTTTTAGTAATTTTGCGCCCGAATATATGTATAAAAAATGCAAAATATGGAATTGAAAGCAAAGTACAGTCCAGCCGAAGTAGAGGGCAAATGGTACCAATATTGGCTTGACAACAAACTGTTCAGCAGCAAACCCGATGGTCGCGAGCCGTACACCATCGTCATACCTCCACCCAACGTGACCGGAGTGCTCCACATGGGTCACATGCTCAACAATACCATTCAAGACATACTCGTGCGCCGCGCCCGTCTGCAAGGCAAGAACGCCTGCTGGGTACCAGGCACAGACCATGCCAGCATAGCCACCGAGGCCAAGGTAGTAAACCGCCTTGCCGAGCAAGGCATACGCAAGCAAGACCTCACACGCGACGAGTTTCTCCGCCACGCATGGGACTGGACCCACGAGCACGGAGGCATCATACTCAAGCAGCTGCGCCGTCTCGGAGCCAGCTGCGACTGGGATCGCACCGCATTCACCATGGACGAGCAGCGCAGCGAGAGCGTGCTCAGAGTCTTCTGCGACCTCTACGACAAGGGGCTCATCTACCGCGGTCTGCGCATGGTCAACTGGGACCCCAAGGCTCAGACAGCCCTGTCAAACATCGAAGTGATCTACCGTGAAGAGAAATCAAAACTCTATCACCTGAAATACTACGTAGCCGATGCCGACACCAACCCAGTGCAGCTCACAGGGCAAGAGGGCGAAGTCTTCCACCGTGACGAGCGCGGCTACTACGCCGTCGTAGCCACCACACGCCCCGAGACCATCATGGGCGACACAGCCATGTGTATCAACCCCAAAGACGTCAAGAACCAGTGGTTGAAAGGACACCGCGTCATTGTCCCCCTGGTAGGCCGCGTTATCCCCGTCATCGAAGACCGATACGTAGACATCGAGTTCGGCACAGGCTGTCTGAAAGTCACCCCAGCCCACGACGTCAACGACTACAACCTCGGCAAGACACACAACCTCGAAACCATCGACATCTTCAACCCCGACGGCACCATCAGCCCAGCCGCAGGCATGTATGTAGGCATGGACCGCAACGACGTGCGCAAACAAATAGCCAAAGACCTCAGCGAAGCAGGCCTCATGGACCACGTCGAAGACTACGAAAACAAGGTAGGCTACAGCGAGCGCAATCCCGACACAGCCGTAGAGCCACGCCTGTGTATGCAATGGTATCTGAGCATGCAGCACTTTGCCGACATAGCCCTCCCCCCAGTACTCGAAGGCAAGATCAAGTTCTACCCTCAGAAGTACGTCACCACATACCGCAACTGGCTTGAGAACATCGACGACTGGTGCATCAGCCGTCAGCTCTGGTGGGGACACCGCATACCAGCCTACTACATCAAAGGCAGCGAGGAAGACTTCGTCGTGGCCATGAACGCCGAGGAAGCACTCCAGAAAGCCCGAGCCAAATACGGGACAGACATACAAGCCTCAGACCTGCGCCACGACGAGGACGCCCTCGACACCTGGTTCTCATCATGGCTCTGGCCAATATCACTCTTTGACGGCATCAACAATCCAGGCAACGACGAGATAAACTACTACTACCCCACCGCCGACCTCGTCACCGGCCCCGACATCATCTTCTTCTGGGTAGCACGCATGATAATGGCAGGCGAGGAATACCTCGGCGACGTACCCTTCCGCAACGTATACTTCACAGGCATAGTCCGCGACAACCTCGGCCGCAAGATGTCCAAGCAGCTCGGCAACTCTCCCGACCCCATCGGGCTCATCGACAAATACGGAGCCGACGGAGTACGCATGGGCATGCTCCTTGCAGCCCCGGCAGGCAACGACATACTCTTCGACGAAAGCCTCTGTATGCAAGGCTCAGCATTCTGCAACAAGATATGGAACGCATTCCGCCTCATCAAGGGCTGGAGCGTAGACGACACCATCGAGCAGCCCGCAGCCAACCTCCACACCATCGAGTGGATGCAAGCACAGCTGCGCACCTACGCAGCCGAAATCAACGACCTCTACAACAAGTACCGCCTCAACGAAGCCCTCATGGC
>CALZJL010000261.1 GCA_945787625.1 uncultured Prevotellaceae bacterium | reverse complement strand
CCAGAATACCGCTCCAAAACCTCCGTCTCAGACTGGCAGAGCCTGTACGAAGGACTCAGCGACAAAGTCGAGGAGGAGCCTGTGCGTGAGATGCTCCTCCCCTTTGAAGAGCAAGACGCCAGCATCGACGTGACTACGGGAAAAATCCTGCAATACCGCGGACAGTACCTCATGCTTACCTGCGAGCAAGGTCTGATGATTATCAATCAGCGACGCGCACACACGCGCATATTGTACGATAGGTATGTCGAGGAGGCAAGCAGGCGCAAGGCAGTCATGCAGGGCCTCCTGTTTCCCGAACTGCTCCAGCTGAGTGTAGCAGACTCCCAGTTTATGGACACTATGATGGAATACTTCCAACAGCTCGGTTTTGAGATAGCACCGCTCGGACACGGGAGCTACTCCATAAACAGCGTCCCTACAGACATACGGGGACTTGACCCTAAGCGACTGGTATGCGAGCTGATAGAGGAAGTTCGTACCGACACACACACCAGCACACAAGGCTATCAGACTGCATTGGCCCTTGCTCTCGCTCGCCGGGCAAGCATCGCAGACGGGCAAGTGCTCTCGGCCGACGAGACTCAACACCTCGTAGGTGAACTCTTTAAGAGCAGCAACCCCAATATCACCCCCGATGGCAAAAAGATATTGACCATACTCAAACACGAAGACATAACAACGATGTTAGACTGAAAAAAGCAGAAAAACAAAATCATACCATAATGGAAAAGAAAGACAGAATCATACTGACAGGAGACCGCCCGACGGGGCGTCTTCACATCGGTCACTATGTAGGCAGCCTCCGCCGTCGCGTGGAGCTACAGAACGAAGGAGAATACAAGAAGATGTACGTATTCATTGCCGACGCACAGGCACTGACCGACAATGTTGACAATCCCGAAAAGGTACGCCAAAACGTAATCGAGGTCGCGCTCGACTATCTCGCCTGCGGACTCGATCCCGACAAGGTGACAATCTTCATACAAAGCCAGATACCAGAGCTGTGTGAGCTATCGTTCTACTTCATGAACCTCGTGTCGGTGAGTCGCCTGCAGCGCAACCCCACCGTCAAGACCGAGGTACAGATGCGAGGTTTTGCCGGTGAGAGTATACCAGTAGGTTTCTTTACCTATCCTGTGTCACAGGCGGCAGACATCACATTGTTTAAAGCCACAACAGTCCCAGCAGGAGCAGATCAAGAGCCTATGCTCGAACAGAGTCGTGAGATAGTACGTCGTTTCAACAACATATACGGCCCTACGCTCGTAGAGGCAGATATTCTGCTCCCCGACAATGCAGCATGTCTTCGACTCCCAGGTACAGACGGCAAAGCCAAGATGTCAAAGTCGCTGGGCAACTGTATCTACCTCTCAGACACAGAGAAAGAGTTGAAAAAGAAAGTCAATTCCATGTTTACCGACCCCGAACACCTCACCATCGACTCGCCGGGACATCTCGAAGGCAACTGTGTCTTTACCTATATCGATGCATTCTGCACCGACTCAGACTTCGCACGTTTTATGCCAGAGTACCAGAACCTCGACGAGATGAAAGCCCACTACTGCTGTGGAGGATTGGGTGACGGTACGTGCAAGAAGTTCCTCTTCAATGTACTCAACGATCGTCTCAAGCCCATACGCGAGCGTCGTCTGGAATTGCAGAAAGACATCCCTGCCATCTATGAGATGCTGCGCCGCGGTTGTGAAGAGGCACGCCGTGTAGCTCAGGAGACTATGGAAGAAGTGCGTCGTGCGATGAAAATCAACTACTTTGACGACGCAGACCTCATCAGCGAGCAACAAAAGCGATTCAACGAAAAAAAATAAATAGCAAAAAACTTGCACATTTCCTTGAATTGTCGTACCTTTGCACCGCAATTCAAAGGAAATGCACGGGCGATTAGCGCAGCTGGTTCAGAGCATCTGCCTTACAAGCAGAGGGTCGGCGGTTCGAATCCGTCATCGCCCACGCAAGAAGACGAAAGACTAATGGGAGACCGTTAGTCTTTTTTTCGTGAAAACCACTTTAGCTATAAAAAAATGTAAATAAAACTTGCGTATTTCGCAGTTTAATGTTACCTTTGTGGTCAATTAGGTGTATTTATGTATAAAAATTAAAAAATAAAAGATGAAAAAGTTATTTATGGCTATGTGTACTGCAGTGCTTACTGCAGTAGTATCAATGTCGGTGACTTCATGTAGTTTGGGAGATAATGAGGATGTCGACAATTTCAGTTTTGAGTACCAGATGGACTATGGCACAATCCCCACAGTGAAGTGTGAGGAGATGCTTGACACATTATCCTTGCCAAAGAGCATCACCACCTCCAAGCAGAATGCTCAGACTGCATTGCTCGGAGTTGCAGACTCTATGCATAATGAAATCAGCAAAATCCTCACCTCCTACGATAAGGAAGGCTATACCAACTTCAATCTCACACTCCGACTGGTGGGCGACAAGATGGGCGTTGTAGCATCAAAGACATGGGAGTCAAACCTCTATGACAACTTCAAACTCCTACTCTCAATAACCTCAGCGTCTAACCAAGCCCTTATAGAGAGCAGCTTGGGCGAAGAGATAGAGACGTTCAACAGCGAGTCTCAGTATACTGAGCCTATGACCAATGCAGAGGCCAAGAATCGGTTTCAAAGCATCATAGGACCTTTTGTCCCAACAATGGAGGATTATCACAAAGCCCTGAAGGAGGCTGGTCTGAACGACGCATCAGTCAAGTTGACATTGTACGGCAAAAGATTCGAGGACGTAGATTCTGTAGTTTGGAAATAAGACTATCATAAGTACAAAGAAAACCG
>CALZJL010000260.1 GCA_945787625.1 uncultured Prevotellaceae bacterium | reverse complement strand
CAACCCCCACGCCCTCGGCAACGCATGGTACGTAGACCACATCATCAGCGCAGACAACGCCGACGACGAGCTCGCAGCCCTCAGCACCACCGACCTCAGACACAACGCCGTCTACCAACCAAACACCGCTGCCACCCCACTCCATCCACAACCGACCGACAGCACCGCCAGCATACGCCTCACACACTACAGCCCCACCCAGCTCAAGTACGAGACGCACAACACCCACGACGGAGCCATCATCTTCAGCGAGATATACTACCCCGGCTGGACCTGTACCATCGACGGCACCCCCACCCCGATAGTCCGCGCCAACTACATACTGCGCGCCATCAACTGCCCCAAGGGCAAACACGAAATCATCATGACCTTCGACCCCCAGAGCGTCCACACCACCGAGGCCATAGCCTACACAGCCCTCACCCTGCTGCTGCTCACCGTGATAGCATCACTCATCATACGAAGGAAGAAAAGATAACACATGGACCAACCCCTCATAACCATAGCCACCGTCACCTACAACGCCGAGACCACCCTATCCCCCACCCTCGACAGCGTCAGGAGCCAGACCTACCCCATGATCGAGCACCTCATCATCGACGGTTGTAGCCAAGACAAGACCTGCCAGATAGTACAACGCTACGTAGAGCAAAACACCCACGAAGCCATACCCCACCACATACGCCTCGTCCGAGAGCCCGACCACGGGCTCTACGACGCCATGAACAAGGCTATACAAAACGCCCAAGGCGAATACATCGTCTTCCTCAACTCCGGCGACCGCCTCCACTCCCCCCACACCATACAGACCATCGTCGACACAGCAGGCTGGACCAAAGGATACGCCAACAACCCCGCCGTCATCTACGGTCAGACCGACATAGTGGACATTGACGGCAAATACCTGCGCCCACGCCACCACCAAGCCCCCGAGCAGCTCACATGGCAAAGCTTCTCACGAGGCATGCTCGTATGCCACCAAAGCTT
This sequence comes from uncultured Prevotellaceae bacterium, assembly GCA_945787625.1. Next base: position 1,830 of record CALZJL010000260.1, on the reverse strand, counting down.
CTACGTACGCAAAGACTTCGCCCAAGGCATACCCTACAACCTCCACTACCGCTACAGCGCCGACTACGACTGGTGCATACGCATCATGAAGCTCGCCTCGCGCAAACGCATACCCATCGTCAACACCCACGCCACCCTCACCGACTACCTCGCCGAAGGTCTCACCACCGCCCATCACCGCGCCTCCCTCATCGAGCGCATGCACATCATGGCACAATACTACGGCTGGCCCACCACCCTCCTCAACCACATACGCTTCGCCCTACGAAGCCTCATTCCTCATAAAGTCTGACATACTCCTCAGCCACACGCGACTCACCGTAGTTACGCCTCGCCCATCGCAAAGCCTCCCCACCCAGCTCAGGATGAGCCAGCACATATCTGATACCCTCAGCCAAGTCAGCACTATCAGCACGACGCGCCACATATCCATTGCGCAAGTGGTCAATCATCTCAGGAATCCCCCCCGAGTCAAACCCCACACACGGCGTACCGCACGACATAGCCTCAGCAATCGTATTAGGCAGATTATCCTGAAGCGAAGGCGTCACAAAACAATCCACCGCCCCATACAGCAACGCCATCCTGCGCTCCCCCTCCACATAAGGCATACCAAACACCCTCGCCCCCGTCGCAGGCAGAGTCTCCTTGCCCACCACCACCAAGCCCAAGTCCTCACCCCCAAGCAAATCCAGAGCCTCAAGCATGAAACGCCCACCCTTGCGCTCGTCCGTCACCCTCTGAGAGCAAAACATCACCAGCTTCATACCCTCAGGCAGCCCCAACTCCCTACGAGCCGCAGCCCTGTCCACCGGGCAAAACACCTCCTGAGGCACACAATTATTGATATGCCGCACACACGCCCCCGGCATAGCCCCACGCCCCAGTTCTGTTATCCAACGGCTACACCCCACGAACCTAATCCTCCCCAGCCCGAAAATCTCACGCTTACGCCTCAGCACCGCCTCGTCCAGACACGCCACCCTACGAGGCAAGACCGACGCATCATCACTGTAATGCACTATCCCCCTGAAAGGCCACTCATCGTGCATCGTCCACACGACGCGCTTATTGTCCATCAGCATACGCTCCAGAGCGTCCAGACTCAGCATACCCTGATTCACCCAATGCAAATGCACCACCTGCGCCTCCCTATATTCACGCGTAGACAAGATATCCACCCCCCAACGCCCCGAGTCGTAAGCCCAAGTCCTACGCAGGGGCAAGCGCAACCTCAACATCAACTCAAGCCTCTCCAAGACCTTAGGCCATCGCGACCCCACGCGCGCCACCGTCACCGAGTCCGTCCCCTTGTCGCGCACCAACATCTTAGCCTGCACCCCACACTTGTTGAGAGCCATCATCAGCCTCCTTGCAGCAATCGCCCCACCCCCAGCACACTCCGCCGTACTGACAATCAACACCCTCATACGCCACCCCCTCTCCTGCCAAAACGAGCACAAGCCCCCAACACCAAAGCCCCACACAGAGCCCCTACCCCATTAGCCACCGCATCAAGCCACTCGCCCGAACGCGTCGTAGTCAGCACAGCCTGACACCACTCCATCGCACCACCCCACACAGCAGCAAACACAGCCACCCCCATCACCAATCCCACACCAAGTCCCCCCATCAGCCCCCCGCCCTTAGCCCAGCTCGCCTCCAGTCCCAACACCACAGTCACCACCCCGTACATCAGCCAATGCACCCACTTGTCAGCAAACTCAGCATCAACCTGCGGAAACTCCTGCGCAGGCATCAGGCTCAGCAGCGTCACCACCGCCAGCACCCCCACCGAACAAAGTCTATATTTCATCAACATTTTCATCA
>CALZJL010000259.1 GCA_945787625.1 uncultured Prevotellaceae bacterium | reverse complement strand
TCGAGGTTGGGACGTGCTGCCCATACGTCTTCTACGGGGCCTTGTATGCCGTCGGCTCCGTAGGCCAGTACGCTCTGGCGGAGTAATTGCCATGCTGCCTTGGCGGTGGCATTGTCGCTGCCGTAGCGGGTGGCGGCGTAGTCGTCGACCCATGTGGCGATGTCGGGCTTGACGCCGTTCATCCAGCAGAGCTCAAAGATGAGGTCGTAGGTGACGGGGGTCTGCTCGATGGCTTCGGGGGCTGCGCCGATGCCTTTGACGCTTGGGTATTTTGACTTGAACTTAAAGTAGTTGTCGGTGACGTTTTGCAGCCTGCCCATCACGCCTGAGCGTCCGCCGAAGTTGGGGATTGCGCAGAAGACTGAGTGCTGGGGGGCGTAGCCGTTGTAGCTGTCAAACGCTGGGCTGCCGTCTGAGAAGAGGTCGAGCACGATGAGTTTGCCTTGGGGCACGGCGTTGACGGATTTCTTCTGGTTGGCATTCCATTGCCATTGCTGTATGACCCATTGTGAGCCGCTACGGGCTGCTTCCATGGCGTCGTAGACGGCTTTGTAGGCTTCGGTGTACTTGCCGCTGGAGATGCTGCCTCCTTCGTGGAAGGGGTCCATGGAATAGTATTGGCTCTCGCCCATTACGGCGTTGAGACAGTCGTAGTAGTCCTTGGCGATGTCGGCAAAGCGTGTATCGGTGGGGTCGATGATGTATGGGCGTACGAAGCCGCACCAGTTTCCGCCGTTGTTGTCGGTGGCGACTCCGGTCTTGGCGGTGAAATCGTGTGGCACCATGCCTGAGAAGCCTGGCAGCACGGGCTGCATGCCGAGCTCTCGCTGACGGGAGAGGATTTGACTTGCGAGGGTGGCTTGGCGTGTGTACCATGCGTCGTCTTGTACTCCACCCCACCCGTCGGCTGAGGTTCCGCCCCAACCTTCGAGGTTGTTCATGCCCCACCATGCGGTGAAGGCTGGGCCTGCTACGAAGGCTTTGGCTTCCTGGTCGGTATAGTTGTATTTACGTGTTCCTCCTTCGTTTTCGAGGGTGAGGAACTTGCGCCATACTTCTTCGAGACCGATGATTTGCAGGGGCATGTTGATGCCGTGAAGTGCCATCCAGTCTATCTCTTGCTGCCAGCGTTTCCATGTCCATGTGGTCATTGAGTAGCCGAAGGTGCAGTAGTTGAGGTAGTAGCGGTAGCAGGCGTCGCAAGTGTGGGTCTCTTCTGCGGTGGGGACGGGGAGGTTGCTCAGGTCGGCGTATGCCTGACCTGTGGTCTTCTCGTTGAGTGTGTTCCAGGCGATGTTGACCTTGGCGTGGTGGTTGAGATACCAGCCTATGCCTGCGGTGAGGGCACTCGGTGTGGTTCCCTTGATGTATGGCTTGCCGTTTTTCTCTCCGATGACGAAGACGTCGGAGAGCGAATTGAGGCTGCGGTCGATTTCGGTCTCGATGCGTGATGATGTGCCGCTGCCGCCGATGCGGTCGAGGAGGTCACAGATGGCTTGCGGATTGGCCTCAGGGGTGGCGGCGGTGTAGGTCACGGTGATGGTGGTGCCGCTAAGAGTGATGGCGTAGATGTAGCCGCTGACTTCGGTGGCGGTGAGGTCGTCGATGGTCAGATTCTTACTGGCTACGATGGTGCCTCCGTTGCTTGCTGTCTGCGATGCGTAGCTCAGGCTGCTCTCGGCGGTGAAGCCTTGGGGGGTGCTGATCGTGACTGTATAGTTGAGTGCTTCTTCTATTACTGCGTTTGAGCCTGCATCGCTGAGGCTGTTTGCGCTATTCCAGAATGCGAAGGCTCCTCCGCGCTGGTTGAGGTAGACTTTGCTGCCGTCGTCTTTGACTTCGTAGAGGCAGAATCCTCCGTTGCTGTTTTCACATATTCCCCATGTGCCGGCTTGGGCGACGGCGGTGAGGGCGACGGCGGTGTCATCGGTGCCGGAAGGATTGGGGGTGTAGACTACTTTGTCTGTACCGAGGGCTTTGTTGTACATCTTGTATCCTGCGGCTGGATCGCCTGCGAAGGCGAAGAGGTATGCGTCTGTGCCGTCTGCTTGCGCTATGGTGGCTATCTTTGTGCCGTCGTATTTGCCGTATGCTCCACGCAGGGTCATGATGTAGTATTTTGTGCTTGGGGCAAAGGCTCCGTCGCTGAGGCTTGTAGGCTCAAAGGGGAAGCTTTCCTTGAGCTCCACGGTCACGTCTTGTGCGGCTGGGGTCTCGGGGACTTCGCCTTCGGGCAGGGTGAACTGCAGGTATTTGCTGTCTACCATGAATTCTTTCTGTGGCTGCGGATAGGCTTCGCCTACGCTGGCTTGCTGTGTCCCTGTTGCTATGGTCTGCCCTTGATAGATGTAGTTGTAGGTAATGTCTACGAGTTGTACTTCTTTGATCTTTACGGGTATGTCGTACACTATTCGGTTTGTGTTGGCGTCTGGTGCTACTTGCGATGGTTTGCTGCCGTTGTACCAGGCTCCGTCTACGCGGATTCGCAGTCGTGTCTCAAGGGCTGTGCTCTCTGACGGCGTGGTAAAGGTGATTGAGCCGCTCTTGTTGTCTCCGTTTTGTGCGCCTTCTGTTCCTACTGTGCCCAGGAGCTCTCCTTCGTCAGCAAAAGAGTAGTTCTTGTCTTTGTCCAAATAGGCGCGTATGTAGGTATATTTCAAGTTGTCATTTTCTGTCCATGTGATGGTGTACTCGGTGTTTGGCGCGAGTATGACTTGCTCTGTCACTACGGGCATATTCTCTATCCATGCTGTCAGGTCTGGCTCTGCGAGGGTCTGCACATTGCTGCCGGCTGTCAGCTTGATTGCTCCGAGGTTCTGACC
>CALZJL010000258.1 GCA_945787625.1 uncultured Prevotellaceae bacterium | reverse complement strand
TCAAAGCTTATGGTGTACTGGTTGATGGTCCACAGGGCTTTGATGGTCATGTCTTCGGCTGGCATAGTCGTAGGAATCTCCTTGTCCCAACCTGCGAAGCTGTAGCCTGTCTTGGTGGGATTCTCGGGGGCTGTGACTGCTTCTCCTATCTTTTGTGTGATTGGATTGACTAAGGAGCCTCCGTCTGTGTCAAAGGTTATTACTCGATATTCGTCTGAGATATTCAACAGGCTGAGGGGCAATGAGGCCTGACCAACCTGGTCATTTGCCTGAAACGTGACGGTTTCACTTCTCAACACGATTTCTTCGTCGAGGGTTCTGTCGTATAGCTTGAAGGTCAGTTCCTCGCCTGAGGTCACGTTGCTCCATACGCGGAGATAAACCCACTTGTATCCGTCCTTCTCTTGAGGCTGACCCACGGAGCGACACTCTTCACCCACGAAGGCTGCTATCTCGTAATTGTCATAGCTGCTCACCTGACCTTCTTCTGCTATAAGCTGTGCGTATATTGTCATGTCATACTTATAGTCTCTGAAGTTGAAACTCCAGTGACTATCATGCGCTTGCATGATAGTCACACAGAGTATTGTGAGCAACAAAGAGATATGTCTTTTCAGGGATTTCATATCATTTGTCTTTGTATTAGGATTAAACTTCTGTTTTCGTTACTGGCACACTTGCTTTTTCACCAACGTATTGCCTTCTGAGTCTGTGGTAGTGACTATATACACGCCCTTACCCTTTGGCGAGCTTACTCTCATGCCTTGCATGTTGTAGGCTCCGACTGTCGGGCGGGTTGTGTTTACACTGCCGACGCCTGTCGACTCATTGCCTATAACCAACTTGTATGGTGATGCCACAGTTCCTACGACATCTCCGTCGAAGTGGATAGTCTGGTTGGTCTCGTAGATGATGCCTGTTGCGATGTCCTGTACGACAAATGATATTTCTTCCTTGCCATTCCCATATACTGAGAGGTACAGAATACCACCATTGTAGGTACCTGAGGCCCGGCACTCTTCGCCTGCGAAGGCTGCGACATGATATGTCTCATTGCTTACGCTGCCATCTTCGTTGCAGACCTGGGCTATGACTGGCATCAGATTCTGATATGCGTGCTTGTCTACGGTCCAGGGGGACGCGTTGATTTCGAGTCGTCCTCTGTTGAGAGCCCTTGCATTTGATGTGGTCGGGAGGTTGTTGTAGATGAATGATTTGTCTGACACGGAATTGTACAGATAGCCGTTTCCTGGCGACAATATCTGTAGTGTACCTTGCCATTGTCCGTCATTGTATACTGCAAAACCTTCTTCAAGGTTAGAGATGCAATCTCCTTCCTCTGCCTCCATCAATGAGAGTGCTTCGTCTATGTCCATAACAATGCTTAGTGGATAGCCAAGCCAGTTCCAGCCTTTATACAGATTTATCGGTGTCAACGCCGGATTGTATTGCTCTCCGCTAAAGGACTTCAACAAATTGTCCTTCGTCTTGATCTTCATAGACTGCGAACCATCTATCTCGGTGAGTGTTCCTACCATTCCAAGTACGGGATCCTCTGTCAACTCGGCCTCCTGGGTCAGGATGCTGGATATTGAACTGTCGACGAAATCGTTCACCGAAAGGGGTGACGCCTTGTCGTGAGAACTCCAGTTCCAACCCTTGGCGAGGTTGAGCTTCACGTTGGACTGTCGTATGGTATAGCTGCTCTCCTTGATTTCACTCTCGTCAAAGTTTGCACCTATGGCATAGTACTTGATGGTCATGTCGTTGTTGATGACGATAGGTCTCTCGTACTTGATACGGGTCTGCTCGTCGCATGGGCAACTTCCGTCTGTGGTGTAGTAGATGGTGGCGCCTTCCGACTCACATGTGAGAGCCACAGTCTGACCGCGATACACTGCCGTTCCGCTCACACGCGATGCTACTGGGGTCTTGACCAACTCGAGCTTCTTCTCGTCAACGACGTTGATGATGGTGCTGGCATTGATGCTGGCCTCATGCATGGTGTATGAGATTGCGGTTGAGCCGTACAATTCGCCGCTGACGATGAGCGTGGCTTCTCCGTTTTCGTCCAATGTGATGTCATACTCCTGACTCTCCTCTCCGTTGTCTGGGGTGATGAGAGGTCTTGCTATCAGTTCTGACAGTGAGCTTACCGTAATGGTCTTGCCTGCCGCAGCCTCGGCTGGTATGGCTGCGATGTGCAGCTCGGCTGTACCTTCGTATGCCACATTGACTGTTGCGTCGACAAGCAGCTCTTGAACCTTGCGTTCTACATCGAGCTGCTGCTCGAAGTTCTCACGCATCGTGATGCCTGCATAGCTTCGTACGTTCTTCGAGATTATGATTCTCGCCTCATCATAGTAGCCTAACTGGTCGGTAACGACCTTGACCTTTGAGGCACACATGTCGGTGCTGCCCTCAGATATCGCCTCGGCGTTGAGCATTTCGATGGTCGCATCTGCTATGACACTTACCTCTCCGCCTCGTACGACTTGGACATAGATGTTGTCCGAGTTGAGGGACTCTGGATTCATGTATTTTGAGAATTCAATCTCTACTCCGTCCTCATAGGCACGGACTGTTGAGACCTCGGGCTGGGAGTTCTGTACCATGGCGATGTTCACGTCCATCTGCGGTGGAGGCACTGGGAGCCATTCTGACTGTGTCGGCTCGTAACCTTCTTTCTCGAATCTTACCTGCCACAGACCTTGTGGCACATCCCATGCATACATTCCGTTCTCGTCGGTAAACAGAGGATTCTTCTGGGCGTACTCTTCGGCATTCCACAGGACTACCTCCTCGTGTTTGTCACCATACATGTCTG
>CALZJL010000257.1 GCA_945787625.1 uncultured Prevotellaceae bacterium | reverse complement strand
AGAGCATCACACTTTTAATGTGGGGGTCTTGGGTTCGAGCCCCAAGCGGGTTACCGGATAAAAGGTAGGACATCATTTATAGTGTCCTACCTTTTTTATATTGGCACAACTTATTATATTGACGTACCCCGTTATCCTGGTGTATTTTGACGACACCATAGCGACGTTTGCCTGGCGTTTGAGTTTTCACAGGCTCTGGCGATACCATTCGTAGAGTTTGCGGACTCCTTCCTCTATCTCCACTTTATGTGTCCAGCCGAGGGTGTGAAGTTTGCTTACATCTATCAGTTTTCTCATTGTTCCGTCGGGCTTTGAGGCGTCGAACTCTACCGTTCCTTCATATCCTACGACCTTTACTATGAGGTCTGCCAATTGGCGTATAGTCAGCTCCTTGCCAGTGCCCACGTTGATATGGCAATTGCGTATCTCTCCAAGAGATGGTATGGCTCCTCCGCGTCCCTCGGAATTGTTGCGGTCTACTATGCCATCAGATTTGGTTCCATAGAAGACTGACGAGTATTTCTCTATGCCGATGATGTCTTTGAAATCAACATTAAGCAAGACGTGTACGCTGGCATCGGCCATATCCTCACTCCAAAGGAACTCACGCAAAGGGGCTCCTGTACCCCATAGCTGGACTCTATTGTCTGATATACCGTAATACGACAATGCCTTTAATATACGCTCATGACTGCTCCGCCCGTCTACATTAGCCTCGCCTATAATTGACGAGAGTCGTGAATCGGGATTAATCGGACGCCTGTCCATGTCGTTGGCAATAGCTGCCCAATCTTGCTCGTGTATCAACTTGGCGAGGTATATCTTGCGCATCATGGCTGGCATGACGTGAGAGTTCTCAAGGTGGAAATTATCATTGGGGCCATACAGATTGGTAGGCATGACGGCTATATAGTTGGTGCCATACTGAAGATTATAGCTCTCGCACATTTTCAGTCCTGCTATCTTTGCTATAGCATATTCTTCGTTGGTATATTCGAGGGGGCTGGTCAGTAGACAGTCCTCCTTCATAGGTTGTGGAGCATCTTTTGGGTAGATACAGGTAGAGCCTAAAAACAGGAGTTTTTTCACACCATGGGCGAAAGACTCCGAGATGACGTTGCATTGGATTTTCATATTCATCATGATGAAGTCTGCCCGGTAAAGGCTGTTGGCCATGATACCTCCGACAAAGGCTGCTGCCAAGACTACGGCCTCAGGGTGCTCCTTGTCGAAGAATCTCCTGACGGCATATTGGTCAGTGAGGTCAAGCTCTGAGTGTGTCCTGCCTATGAGGTTGGTATAGCCTCGCTGCATAAGATTGTCCCATATAGCAGAACCCACAAGGCCGCGATGTCCTGCTATGTATATTTTGGTGTTTTGGGGGAGCATGGGGGTTGGTTTTATTTAGTTGTTTGGTTATTTGGTTCTTTAGTTCTTTTGTTGTTTGGTTGGGTGATTGCTTGTTAGTTTAATAAGTATTTAACGAGTATTAAATATGTGTTTAGTGTTAAGTTTGAGGTCTATGATGAATAGTCGTAAGAACCAACTAAACAACCACACCACTTAATAACCAAACAAGCCACTCTCACTCTCCCCAACTTGACCGGTCAAGGTTTCGGTATCCTATGGCTTCGGCTATGTGATTGAACTCAATGTTTTCCGTTCCGTCGAGGTCGGCTATGGTGCGAGCCACTTTGATTATTCTCGTATAGGCGCGGGCTGAGAGGTTGTGCTTCTCCATGGCCGCACGCAACATCTCGCCCGACTCGTGGTCGAGGGCGCAGTACTGGCGCTGCATTTTCTCAGTCATCTGTGCGTTGCAGTGAACGTGGGGAGTGTCTCTGAAGCGTTCTTCCTGTATCTTTCTAGCGCGTACTACACGCTCTCTGATGGCTGCTGATGTCTCGCCTTTCTGCAGCTTAATCAAGTCAGAAAAGGGGACGGGTTGTATCTCGCACTGAATGTCGATGCGATCGAGTAGGGGACCAGAGATTTTGTTTAGATAGCGTACTATCTGACCTGGGGTGCAAACGCATGGTTTGGTAGGGTGGTTGTAGTATCCACAGGGGCAAGGATTCATGGAGGCTACGAACATGAAGTTGCAAGGATAGTCGACTGTACCCTTAACTCTGCTCAATGTGATGCGACGGTCCTCCAACGGCTGGCGCAGCACTTCGAGTACGGAGCGACTAAACTCGGGAAGCTCATCGGCAAAGAGGACACCATTGTGTGCCAGGCTTATCTCGCCTGGTTGAAGATTGCTACCTCCGCCTACGAGGGCGACTTGGGAGATGGTGTGGTGGGGGCTGCGAAATGGACGTACTGCGATGAGCGAGCAGTGACGTACACCCTCACTGTTTGGTTGTGATGTAGGGCGCAGTTTGCCTGCTACGGAGTGTATCTGAGTAGTCTCAAGTGATTCTTGGAGCGACAGTGGAGGTAGGATACTGGGCAGGCGTTTGGCCATCATACTCTTACCGCTGCCTGGGGGGCCTACCATGATAAGGTTGTGGCCGCCAGCTGCAGCGACTTCGAGGGCACGCTTGACACTTTCCTGACCTTTGACGTCGGCAAAGTCAAGATCGAAAGTGGACTGACGCAGGGCGAAATCGCGGCGTGTGTCAATCTGTGTAGGGAGGAGAGTGTGCGTACCATTGAGATAGCCCACGACCTCGTTGAGGTGGCTGACTCCGTATACATTTAGACGATCTACGACAGCGGCTTCTTCAATGTTTTGTATAGGTAGGAAAAGGCTCTCATAACCCAGCTCACGAGCCTTGATAGCTATGGGAAGGGCACCGCGTATGGGCTGGAGTGTGCCGTCAAGGCTCAACTCGC
>CALZJL010000256.1 GCA_945787625.1 uncultured Prevotellaceae bacterium | reverse complement strand
CAAGATTGAATCCTCCTGCAAGCTCCACGATTGGAATTAGTAAACAAGAAAAAAAGATAGCGACTATCTACTTGAGAGTAAGAGACAGTCGCTATCAGTCTATTTTAAAATATCAGCCATCAGCGTACCAATACACGCTTTCCATTGGCGATATAGATGCCAGGACTCAGCTTGCGCATAGCCGTTTCGACAGTTACATTAGTCAGCATTTGCTGACCACTCACATTGTAGACATTCAGACGTTCGCTCTTGTCAGGGAAGATTTTATCTATAGCAGTATCTACCGAAGTAGTACCATGCAGGACAACATCATGTGCCGGCATAGTCTCAGGCACCTCGGTATCCCAGCCATCAAAGACTCTACCCTCTGGCACCTCAGGAACAGGGACAGATACAACTGCACCATATTCGAACTCCGTGTCCATATAGACATCTTCATCGAGATAAGCAGTGAGACGATACTTATTGATCGTAAACGTACCCCTCACCACTACATCATATCCAGGCATAGTAGCAGGAACATTGTCCCAGCCTGAGAAGGTATAACCCTCTCTGGCCTCTGGAGCCGGCTCAGGCTCTATGGCTGCACCGTACGCTACTTCATATTCCTTGTATGTCTCGCCGTCTACGAGATATGTCAGCATAAACTTGCGGTCAGACATATTCTCAGTCTGGATCTCCGTCACTGGAACTTTCACGAGCTCAAACTTCTGTATCGTCATACACATTTGACCAGACATATTGAGTATCAGACCCAATGACACCCGAGTCTCTTTAGTCAGGAAGAAGAAAACAGAGTTTGATTCCGTATCAGACGCCTTGGGTTTCATCTTGGTAAAGGCCAGAGCTTCAGTCTCGAGGTCAGCCGTGACAGGCAGCGTAGAGCCCTCGGCTACGGCAATGTACGAGTTGCCACACTCACCCTCAGTTGAGTCGTAGTATGCAGTGAACGAATAAGCACCTGCCGGAAGAGTCACCGTCTGATAAGCTCTGTGGTCAGCAAGAGTGTTTGCAAAGCCGTCCCAGCCAGTTGTGCAAGTGAAGCAATAATTCTTGTTTGAGTCGACATGGGCACCAGTCGTTACCTCGCCGTCCTTGACAGTGCCCTCCAGCTTCCAACCACTTATAGCAGTGAAGCGTGAAGAGTTGGCAGGATTGACGGAAGAGCCAGTCGAAGCAAACGCCTTCTTATAGTTGGTCAAATGTTGGGCAGTGATATCCGCCCCAGCCTCGCTTTCGTCAAAGTTGAGCGAGAATACACCGAGTGAGAGTCCCCACGCATCACCATCAGGGCCAAAACCACTGCGTACAGCGTCATAGCCATGCGAAGTGCGATCAAGTACGTCACCACTGCTTTGGTTGAAGTCATAGTAGAACACCAAACCATCATTTTCGGCTGCTGCCATATCTGTTATAGGCCCATTGGCATACTGGCACAACTGACTTAATGAAAGCCTTCTATTCCACAGACGGACCTCATCTACCATTCCATTCATCGGCATATCAGCCACACCCATAGTAAAGCTGTTCACAGCCTTGAGCGAAGGAGACAGAGTGACTTTTGCAAACTGTACGCCATCCCTGTAGAAATATATGCTTGAGGTATAGCGAGCCACAGCATAGTGATGCCACTCTCCCGAGATCACAAAACCACTTCCACTGTTTATCGTCTTGCCCGCCACGCTCAGATACATAGCACCGTCTGCATCCGTCTTTACAAGCATCGTTGACTCACTCTCACCCATACCGATACAGTAAGTAGAGAGAATTGACGGATTCATCCACCACTCCAAAGTGAATGCAGTCTGACCGGTCTTGATAAATTCGCCCGTTGCAGTAGCAGAAGCCTGTCCAGAACCAAAGTTCAGTCCATTCTTGCTGTCAGCATTACATATCGTAAGAGCCTTTGTCTGAGTCTTGGAGTTGCTGCCAGACTCATTGCTCGCTGCGAGAGTGACATCATAGACTCCAGGAGTATCGAGAGTGATGTACCCCTCATGCTCTGGGAGCGAATATACCTTCTTTTCGCTGCGCAACATCCATTGCCACAGAGTCGGAGCATGCTTGCTGTTATCCTTGAGGTTGACGAGAGAACCCTTCACCGCTACTGCCGGACTTATCTGGAAGTCAGCTACTGGAGCCACATCAACCACATTGATAGTCGTCGAATATGTATCGTCCTTGCTGCCGTCTGGAGCAGAGACCTTCAGAGTCACACTGTAAGTCCCAGACTTATCATAGACTGCCGTGGTATGGGTCGTGTTAGCCCTCTCTACTACAGCACCCGGCATAGACCATTCGTATTGATATCCAAGCAACGGATTGTTTACGATAAACGAAACCCTGTCGCTCGTAGGCACCTCGGTCGTCGTAGGAGTAAACCTTGCATCAGGAGCAGGTGCAGCCTCGACCGTGACATTGAGTGTTGCAGTCTTGCTTTCGTCCTTACTGTTGTAGGCTGTGAGTGTCACCTCATACACACCCTGCGCCGGGAAGGTAAACGTCGCACTCTTGGCAGTTATAGATTCCACACCTAAAGCCGTACAGCTCCACTCAGTCCTACATGCAGACTCGCTGCAGGTTGAAGTGAGAGTCACAGGTATTCCTACGTATACCGACTCAGTCGGCTCATTGATACTGGCTTGCAGTGTAGTCGTCACCTTACCAAGAGCTGGAGTCGTTGAAGTCTTGACAAGGCTGTTGGCAGGTTTGGCGAGCGGTGCGTGATGGCTACCCACATAGTCGCGTAGATATGTAACACCGTTCCTATCGAAAGTCTCGCCACGATAATAAGCTATCAGACCATCAGGAACCCTTGCTCCGACAAACTCCTTATTCTTATTGCTC
>CALZJL010000255.1 GCA_945787625.1 uncultured Prevotellaceae bacterium | reverse complement strand
GGATAGCCTACGTTGATTATCATCTTGTCGAGCTTTTCTATCGCCTTGGACTTGGTGGTGCTGCTCATCCAGTCGAGCGATTCGACACGACGCTTGAATACATCTATGAGCTCGCCGCACATTCGTTTAATCTCGGCTTTTGCTGTCTCAGCTCCGAGGTGTGTGGCAAAGTCGTAGGAGTTGACATATCCCATGTGGTCTGTCTGAAACTTCGACAACGACTCTTCGTATGTGCCGTTCAGACCATACTGCTGGGCTTCGTCTTCGTACTTCTCGTGTGACGAGAAGCACGCATCACGCATTATGTAGTACCGTATGTGCTCGACAATCTCCTCTACCGATAGTCCTGACACTTTGTAGTAATACTCGTCAAACCTCTTGTCGATTACGACCTCGTCTTCTGACAGCCCGAGGGCGGCAGCTATGCTACTCAACATGGGGTTGTCGATTGCTCTCGTCTTATTCTGCGACAAGAGGACGAAATCGTCAAGTCGCTCGGGATGACTGAGGATGTATCTTGGCGAATTAATATTTTTCTCGTCCTCGTCATCATCGTCGTCATCATCATCATCTACCTTTATACTCTGAATCTCGGGGTTGTACGATTCGCCTTTTGCCAGATACGCCTTCAACACCCTCGATTTTGGTACGAGCGAGAGTTTGAACAATGGCGAGTAGCCCATCTTTATAGCCTCAGCCAAAGCCTGCCATGCCTGCTCGTGAGTCTCTATGCCCTGTGTTATCTGGAGAGCCTTGTTGATGGCTGCCATGGCAGCATCGGTCGTGTTGTCGATGTTTTCCGCGTCTGACTCGAACTTCTGCCGGATCGGAGAGTTCATGCGCGAAGCATACTTATTGATGTACTCCTGACTTTCGTGTCCCGAAAAAGCGTGGAAATTTTCCCCTTTGAGGTCAAATTCCTTCCACCACGTCCCGATGCAGTACATATAGAAGTTGTCGCCGGGCTTGACTGAGGTGTCCATGTGCTGGTCATAAGGCCAGGGCTTGCTGTCGACGGTGGACTCGGGCAGCGGAGTCGGCGTAGGTTCGGGCGTAGGGTCGTCCGAACATGAGATGACAGCCATAGAAAGTATGACAGCCATGATAAGAGTCAAGTGTTTCTTCATATCTGTTGGTCTGAAATTATAAATGTATGCAACACAAACATCTCTTCACAATCGCTCAGCTCTCGTCGGCAAAAAGGGTTGTCAGCTTGCGCTTGACGAGCGTCAGACGCCACTTGTAGAGGGCGCAGGCCGTCACGAAGTATGCGGCTGCGAGTATCCACAGATTGCGTATCTCGGGCTGTATCTGACTGTAGTCCGCGCCCATGCTGACGTGCTTGACGTACGCGTTCATACCCCATGTCGACGGCAGAGCGTAGCCTACATAACGCCAGAATACGGGTATCTGGTCTGCCGGCCATACGATACCGCTGATGAAGAGCATCGGTACCGAGAGGGTGACGAAGAGCAGTATGCAGTCTTCGCGCCGGAACACCAGACACGAGAGCACCACGCCCATGAATATGCTGGCCAAAAGGAATGGGACTACGAAGGTGAGAAAGGTCCAGTAGTCTCCGACCGAAGGCAGCCCGAATGCAGGCCCTACAAAGAGGTAGGCGTATGACGCCATGATGACATAGAGCGCGAAGTATGGTATTGACTTGCCGATGATTATCTCAAAAGGGCGTTGGTAGAGGGCATACAACGTGTGCATCTGGCGGCGATACGTCTCGCGCGACCTGCCCATAGACATTCCGATGCCCAGCAGGAGAGTCTGCTGCAATATAAGCATCAGCACCGGAGGTATCAGGAACGAGGCAAATCCGCTCTGCGGGTTGTAGAGCGGACGGTATTCGAAGGCTATGGGCTGGCGCATGACCTCGCGCTCCCGCTCTGTAGTCGTGCCGCCCATTCTCTGTACGGAGATGTCCTTGTTGGTATCCATGACGACGTTGTTTGCAGCCAGGAGGACAGACTTGTAGTACAACGAAGACGCCATGTTGAT
Organism: uncultured Prevotellaceae bacterium; assembly: GCA_945787625.1. The sequence continues at coordinate 848 of CALZJL010000255.1, read as the reverse complement.
GTATACGCCCACGTTGGTCTGTCGTCCCTGAGCCAGGTCTGAGCTATAGTCTCCCGGTATGCGCAGGATTGCAAAAACCTTCATCTGGCGCATCTGCTGCTGGGCTTCGTCCATGTTGGCGCATCGCGACACTACGTCGATCCCGTCCGTGGCATCAAAGCGTCGTACCAGCTTGCGCGAAGTGAGACTGTTGCATTCGTCGACAACTGCCGTAGGGACCTCCTTGACCATCTCGTTGCGGTAGATGGCAGCATACAGCAACGGATAGACCAATGGCAGGAGCAGGATAAAGATGAGCACACCCTGGTCGCGTGCGCCCTCCACGGTCTCGTGTACCGCTATGCTAATGATTCTAAGTATCCTCTTCATTTTATACGTTTTGCAGTTTACGGCCATTATGCCCTGTAGCGTGCATTCTCAAATATCCACTTGTAGCTCCACATCACGAGGACAGGCAGTAGTGCCATCAGCACGAGTGCCGTGACGTATGGCCAGACGTACGTGATGTCGTAGCCGTTGAGAGCCTGATTGACATAAATGAGGTAATAATGCCTGAGCGGCAGGATATTTACCGCCCATTGCAGCCACTCGTCCATGGCTGTGACGGGATAGGTATATCCGGCTGCCGAAAGCTCTACCACCCCGATGAGCGAGCAGATGCTCATGGCAAAGCGCATCATGCCGGGGAAGATGGCAAAGATGAATATTGCCATGCCCTGCGAAGCTAAGACCGTGAGACAGCCGAGCAAAATCATGTTGCCTATACCACAATGGCAGGGGAATGCCATATATCTGTAGAGATACACGTCGAGAAAGACGAAAAGCAATATGTAGAGCAAGGTCTGGGG
>CALZJL010000254.1 GCA_945787625.1 uncultured Prevotellaceae bacterium | reverse complement strand
ATCCTATGCAGTTATACAAGTCGCATATAAGTTTAGCAAACAGCCCAAGAAGAAACTTTGAAACTAAGATTCACCCGTCAGTTTGACCAGATGGACTGCGGACCAGCATGTATCCGCATGGTAGCCTCTGCCTACGGCAAGGACTATCCGCTGTCCTACTTGCGTTCGCTCTCTCACCTCACCCGTGAGGGAGTGAGCGTAGCAGGCATACGCCATGCCCTCGGAGAGATAGGAATGGAAAGCGCAACCTTCGAGATGACCATCGGACAGCTGCGAGAGAAATGCCCCCTGCCTGCAATCCTGCACTGGGAGCAGAACCACTTCGTGGTACTATATGACGTAAAGAGAAGCCGCTGGACAGGCAAATGGAAATACTGCGTAGCCAATCCCGCCTACGGCAAGCACGCCTTCAGTGAAGAAACCTTTTCACACTTCTGGCTCAACGGAAGCAAAGGAGTTGCCATAGGCATCGAGCCGCGTGAAGATTTTTTCGACAGAAAGCCCGTCAAGGAAAAGCACAGCCTTCTACGCTTCGCACGCAAATACGTGTGGCCATTCAGATGGGAACTGTCGCAGTCAGCATTCGGTATGCTCTCAGGCATGCTCCTGTCGCTCGTCACCCCCCTACTCACACAAGCCATGGTAGACGAAGGCATCGGGATGCGCGACATGGGACTAATCCTGAATATCCTCTTAGCCCAAGTATTCATATTCATAGGCACCTTCCTCATGGGACTCATCAGCAGCCATGTGAGCCTATATATGAGCACCCGCATCAACATCAACGTGCTGAGTGACTATCTGACAAAGCTTCTAAAGCTCCCCATGACATTCTTCGACACCAAGAGCGTCGGCGACTACCAGCAGCGTCTTGGCGACCACGGACGATTACAAGGCTTCGTAACATACAGCACCCTCCAGACCCTCTTCTCCATCATCTCCGTACCATTCTATCTCGCCATCATAGGGTGCTACAGCCCAGTCATACTGGGAGCATACCTGCTACTGACAGGACTCAGTACAGCATGGATGACCCATTTCTTCCGCCGCCGCAAAGCAATGGACTACGAACAGTTCAAGATAAATGCAGAAAACCAGAACAAGCAATACGAACTAATGTCAGGCATCACCGACATCAAGCTCAACGCCTACGATGACTACAAGATGGAAGAATGGCGCAATCTGCAAGAACGAAGCTACCGCATGAACGTAAAGATTCTCAAACTCGGTCAGATACAAGACACAGGCTTTACCATGATAGGACAGTTGCGCAACATCTTCATCACATGCTGGATAGCAGCCGAAGTAGTAAACGGCAACCTGACCCTCGGCATGATGATGAGCATCTCAGCCATCATAGGACTGGTGAACGGACCACTCTCACAGCTCATAAGCTTTCTGCAACAGTTTCAAGACGCCAGAATCAGCCTGGAGCGTTCGGAAGAAGTCCACCTCTGTGCCAACGAAGACACCCCGTCGCAAAGAGAAGTCCCGACAGACGAACCCTTGGACATCGAGGTGCGCAATCTGACATTCTCCTATGCCGGCAGCATCGGAAAAAACGCATTGGAAGACGTGTCGTTCACAATACCGGCAGGAAAGATGCTTGCCATAGTCGGAGAGAGCGGAAGCGGCAAGACCACACTTATGAAACTACTGCTGAAGTTCTACGAACCCAATGGTGGAGAGATACTTCTCGGAGGCAAGCCCCTGTCAGACTATTCAGCGAAATCCATAAGACGCGCCTCAGGCATAGTCATGCAGGACAACTTTGTGTTTTCCGACACTGTGAGGCGCAACGTTATACTGGGTGAGGCAGACGATGAGGAACGTCTGGCACAGGCCATGTCCACAGCCTGTTTGGAGGATTTCGTAGAGCGACAGCCCTTGGGAGTGAACACCAAGATTGGCGCAGAGGGCATCGGGATAAGCGGAGGCGAGAAACAACGCATAATGATAGCACGAGCAGCCTACAAGCGTCCAGTCTACCTTATGCTGGACGAAGCCACGTCATCGCTCGACGCCGAGAATGAGAAGAGAATCACAGACAATATAGCCAAGGCTTTCGGAAAGCGAACACGTATCGTCATAGCTCACCGCCTGTCGACCGTTCGCGATGCAGACTGGATTGTAGTCTTGCGACAGGGGAGAGTGGTGGAACAAGGCACACATGCCAGACTGATAAGCACACGAGGATATTATTTCGAACTCGTTCACAACCAGCTGGAGCTTGCGACAGACTGAGAATGCAGGAATGAGATTGTAGAACAGAGACAGTAGATTGTACAGACATGGAAATACGATTCGGTAACATAGTGTTGCGATATGGGGTCTTTGTGCTGCTTGTGCTGATGTGTGCAGGCATGATGGTGTTCGTGTGTAGCTTTGAGCTCAGAGTCAGGACTCCGATACACCTGTTTTATGACGGCGAAGGAGAGCGTTGGCATGGGTATGTCGCCAGACACGAGGGCTTCGGCGTACATCGGGGCGATACTCTTCTCGTGGTGCAGACCGCAGCAGGAGACGTCAGATACGTCGTAGACAGCATCGTGCCAGAGCCTTCCATGTGGCATATCACACTCCTGCCGGTAGGGAGAGAGACAGTCGCAGACTCTTATCGAGAGGGCTTCGTCTTCGTGGGCAGGCGAAAGATGATTTCATTTTTGAGGTTATAAGGTTATAAGGTTTTTAGGTTGTAAGGTTATGAGGTTGCTGTTAGATCCAACCAAACAACCAAATAACAAAACCGCCGCACAACCAAATACATACTGCGATTATGATAGGTTAAACTATGAACGCAAACGACACCGCTTTTCCGTCAGCATCATATTGTCCAGCTAAAGCACACAAGGGAATGTC
>CALZJL010000253.1 GCA_945787625.1 uncultured Prevotellaceae bacterium | reverse complement strand
GATTAAGTGAGGGGAAAACCAAATTTATTTGAGTTTTTCCGAACGTGAGTATCTTAGACCGTAGGTCATAGATACTAAAATTCCTAAGATAAGAAAAGCAGGGCGACCCTCACGGGCGGCCCTGCCAACATCAATTAACAAAACATTTCTCAACAATGAGAAAATTTTATTTACCATTCGCTGTCCCAGATGTTTGAGACAGAGTTGTCCTCACGACCGAGCTGAACACCGTCTGTTGACGTATTTACACTTTCTCCTGACGAGAAAACTGAGAGTGTTTCACCACTTGCTGCTATGATATTTGCAGCATCGATATTGTATACCCCTGTTGCTGGGGCGATATATGTTTTCTTCATGTTTTATTACTATTTTGGGGGTGATTACTTGATTACTTTCTTGCCGTTGATGATATAGAGACCAGACTTCGCGCTCTGTACGCGGCGACCGCTGAGGTCATAGATTGCAGCGTTGGCTGGAGCAGCCTCCTCTATCTCTACTGCGTTGATACCTGTCTCGGTGTTGTCGTCGAAGTTGAAGGTCAATACACGGGCAGGATTAGGATCTGAAGTAGTATTCAGTGGCAAGTATGCCTTGGTCGCATTGTTTTGGAATGCATTGCCTCCTTCTTGATTCAACTCAGCCTTATAGAAACCTGCCTCATTAGAAGCATTTGCAGCAAGCACATAGCATGTTTTGCCAGTCTCTGGTATTATATTCTGCGTTGTATATGTACCATTCAATAAATTCCCACTCCATATATCAACAGGTGTGGCCGAAATAGTAAGTAAATAGTTTTGTCCAGCAGTTCCTTTCAAGAGAGCACCCTGACCTGCAGGAATTGAATTCTTAGAAACAAGCGTTGCAACATTTCCAGAGGCTCCAGTCACTGCATAGGCAATAAGTCCATTAGGAAGAGTAACATCAAATGGGAGATAAGTCGTGGCATAACCAGTTGCTCCGATGGAGATTTCGTAGTCCTTCACTTCCTCAATTGTCCACTGGCAACGTGTCCCCTTGGGCTCATTTGCCAGCAACACATTGGAACGATTGTATGTTGTCCAGTCGTAAAGATACAGACTATTTTCATTGGACCTGAGACGAAGCGTACCAGCATTCACGCCAGCCTCAATACTCCAGGTGATTGCATCTGATTCCGTGCTTGTTGTCATAAGTTTATCATAACCGCCTGCGATATTGCCATCTTCTTTCTTTTTGGATATGAACTCTCCATTATATACTACCTTGAGTTTATTATCAGAAGTCAAGAAGAACGTTGTCGGTACTACAGCCTGAATGGGTGCATCTGATTTGGTATTAAGATTACGTCCATTACCATAAGCAGACACATAGTTATCCTTACTACTGCTTTGACTTGCAACCCTCATTCGATAATACCTCTCCGTCTGAGGAACATTGAGTGTCCTGTTGTTTTTCAGATCAGTAATAGCATTTCTCACTTCATCAAACGTTGCGTTATCACCCTTAGTTACCACCTCATTTGCACCAGCTAGAACTGTTGAAGAAACAGAATAGTATCCTAATCCTTCACCGATTGTATTGATGTAACCACTGAGCATCTCAACAGATACCTCCTCGAATGACACATTAGAACCAGTTGCTCCAGTAGACCAGTCCGACTTCCAGAAAGACAACTTGCTATCACGATCGTTCATAAAGTAATCTGCCTCTTGCTTTAAGCAGAACCCTCCATTACTATTTCTGCCGATTGTCCAACTATCAGTGGGGCTTGCTTCTGGACTTATGGCTGTTCCATTATCATCAGGGGTATTGCTATATACAGCCTTAGTAGCTCCAACAGCCTTGTTATAAATCTGGAAGCCGTTTATTATATCTCCTGTGAAGGTAAACAGAGAAGCATCTAACAAATCGTTGTTTGAAACAGAAAGAGGGAAATTTGTGCCGTCATATTTTGCATATTTCTTTTCAGAACTACTTCCCAAAGACAACAGATACCACTTTGTACCATCAGCAAAGTCACCATTAGTGATAGTTGTGGGTTCAAAAGGAAGAGGTTCTGCCATCGTTACATTTACATCAAACTCTGCATCAGAAGAGACATTGCCAGTGGGAAAATCAAAATTAAGCATTGAAGGCATAATTTTCAACCCTGTAATTATCGAGTAGTGGGGTTTTGCTGTGGGATACGCCTCTCCTTGTTCACAAGTATAAGGCTGAGTTCCAACAACATTTCCATTATACTTGTATTTGTATGTTACATCACATAATGTCACAAGTTCCACATTTGCCTCATATATGGTCATCCTACGTGTACCTTTCACGCCATCACTCCAAGTACAAGGCTTCCTTCCACTGCCAGACATATCTACATACTGACCAGAGCCATTCCCTAGAGCTACATAACCATCTGAATTTGTTTCTATTACTATATCTGTACCATTATCGGTCATAGTAACCGTTCCATTATCTCCTCCGTTAGCACCAGTAGAACTAGGATTAAGAGTTATTTGCTTGTTTGTCTGTTTGTTTATAAACCTATACTTACCTTCTGAAACCGTAACTTCCCATAAAAATCGGTGAATATCATCTCCGTACACAGGTAAAGTAGATTGAGCAGTAATGGAACTACTGTTATTATCATTAATGACAGTACCGTTATCATACATATAGTATCTATTTCCATTCGTATCAATTGTTTTAATAACATAATAACGCCCTTCGACAGGGGTTGTCGTTGTCGTAGAGCTAATTGTTAACTTCGCAACATTGGTCTGTTCAGCCCATGCCCCCACTGCACACAACAGTGTGAGCAATAAAAGATAAATTTTTCTCATGATTGTTTTGTGATTAGTTATATTTAGGAAATTTAGATGTTTATATAGCACGACATGCATCATCTCCCCCCT
>CALZJL010000252.1 GCA_945787625.1 uncultured Prevotellaceae bacterium | reverse complement strand
TACTCTCATATTTCATCAAACATGCCACGACCAAGGCTTTGGTACAAGACGAGCGTATAGCACGCCTCGTGGACTACATACAGCAGAATATATCAAAAGCCATCACGGTAGAGGAACTTGCAGACAAGGCCTGCCTTACAAAGTCGTATCTCATAAGGTATTTCAGACAGACGATGGGCATCACACCCCTGCAATACGTCATACAGAAGAAGATACAGCACTCGCAGTCCCTGCTGCTCGGTACGGGCAAAAGCGTACAGCACGTAGCCCAGGCGGTGGGCATAGACGACGTCTCGTACTTCATCAGGCTGTTTCGCAAGAACATAGGCTACACGCCGCAACAATACAGGCAGAAACTCATAGGATAGAGTAACTCACACATAGCACAAACTATCCTAAAACTCGTTGAAACAGGGAGAAAATCCAGCATAAACTTGCCGTACACGGAGCTTTATCATACCTTTGCAGACGCAAAGCAAAACCAACAGACAAGTACATATATGATAAAGGATTCAAACAGGGTGGCAATCATCGCCGGCGACAACGAGGTAACATTCTCCGAGCTTTTACAACGGATACACACATATTCGCTGAAGACTCCCAACATACAGTCGGAGCGAGTGGTCATCTTTGCCGAAAACCGTGAGGGGTGGATATATGCATTCTACTCCGTATGGGCAAAGGGCGGAATACCAGTACCCGTAGACGAAAGTGCTACGGTCAGCGACCTCGTCTATATTCTCAACGACTGCAAACCTACGTGTATATGGACTACAGGCACCCACATGGATACCGTAATGGGAGCCCTGCGCCAGTCCAGGCACAACGCACGGGTGTTTCTGATCGAAGAGGACGAATCATGCCCATGCCAGGGGCCCAAGGCACGTTTAGACTGTCGCGAGCAGGATACAGCCGTCATAATCTACACCTCAGGTACTACAGGGTCGCCTAAGGGAGTGATGCTCTCGTTTGCCAACATCATGACCAACATACGTGCCGTGTCGGAAGATGTGAAAATCTTCAATCCCGAGCGTCGCACCCTGATACTACTCCCCCTACACCATGTCTTGCCACTCGTAGGCACAGTCATCATGCCTATGTACGGACAGGGAGGTGTGGCGATAAGCCCGTCGATGTCGGGGCCCGACATCATGGCTACCTTGCAAAGAGGCAGGATAGCAATCATGGTGGGAGTACCACGCCTGTGGCAGACGCTATACCAGGGTATCAAGAAGCAGATTGACGCCAAGATGATAGGCAGGCTCATGTTCAGGCTCGCACAGCGTGTAGATTCGGTAGGGTTCTCGCGCCTCATCTTCGGAGCGGTACACAAGAAGATGGGCGGACACATACTATACCTCGTCAGCGGAGGTGCCGCGCTTGATGCTGAGACGGCTTTGGGTCTTCAGACTCTTGGGCTGCAGCTGCTCGAAGGCTACGGCATGACCGAGTCTGCACCTATGATAGCCTTCACACGCCCCGGCGACCTCGTGCCCAACTGCGTAGGTTTGCCTTTGGAGGACGTAGAGTGTCGTATCATCGACGGCGAGGTGTGCGCCAAGGGCCCCAATATCATGCAAGGGTATTACAACCGCCCCGAAGAGACGGCTGCCGTCATAGACAGCGACGGCTTTCTCCACACAGGCGACCTCGGATATATCGACGAGAAGGGGCGCGTATACATCACCGGACGCCGTAAGGAAATCATCGTGCTCTCCAACGGCAAGAATGTCCAGCCCGTAGAGATAGAGCAGAAACTGGAGCACTACGTCGATCACGTCAAGGAAGCAGCCGTAGTCCAGGACGGCGATATGCTGCGTGCCATCATAGTACCTCAGGAGCAATGGTCGGCTACGCTCTCTGACGCACAGGTCGAGGAGACACTCAAGCGCGAGGTGCTCGAACCCTACAATCTGACCGTCACCAACTATAAGAAGCTCAAGAGCCTCTTCGTGTACCGTCAGCCCCTGCCACGTACGCGGATCGAAAAGCTACAGAGGTTCAAGCTGAACGAGATACTACAGTCTGCCACCAAACCCATAGCCGAAGAATCAGCCGCAGCAAGCCCCGCAGTCGAGCAAGACCAACCCGAAGAACTGGGCATCATCTGCCAGTATATCTTCAACGAAAAGAAACTCAAGGCGAAAGCTTCCGACCACCTTGAGACAGACCTTGGCTTTGATTCGCTCGACATGGTGTCGCTCGAAGGTTTTATACTACAGACTTTCGGTACGGAGGTCAACGCCGCCGATATGCCCAAGTTCAGCAACCTTTCTGCCCTCGCCGCCCACGTGGCCCAAAGCAAGACGAAGACAGAGATTGACATCGAGGACTGGCACACCTTCTTACACTCAGACACCTCCAATCTGGTCTTGCCCAAGACCGGACCGCTGCTGACGATGGGACGTAAAGTCTCTTATGCGATGCTGAAGCTGTATAACCGCCTTGAGATAAAGGGTACAGAAAACATTCCTGCAGATGGTCCTTTCATCATCGCCCCGAATCATGAGAGCTATCTCGACGGGCCAATCGTGACGGCAGGCCTTCCTACGGAGGTGTTGCGTAATACTTATTTCTATGCTACCGAGGAGCATGTCCGCGGCAGTCTGCGCCGCAGCATGGCACGCAACAGCAACGTCATACTCATGGAGCGCGGCAACCTGCGCAACTCCATACTCAAACTCGCCCAGATTCTCAAGCAGGGCTCGAATCTCATCATCTTCCCCGAAGGCAGACGCACGGACACAGGCAAGATGGGCGAGTTTAAAAAGACGTTTGCCATACTTGCCGCCGAGCTTCAGATACCAATACTGCCGGTACGTATCACAGGTGCATATCGTGCACTCCCTCGTACCAGCAGTATCGTGAAGCCAAGTAAGATTAGCG
>CALZJL010000251.1 GCA_945787625.1 uncultured Prevotellaceae bacterium | reverse complement strand
CCTACCACCTTGACACTGCTGTAGAATGGTGCACCGCCATTTCTGCTCAGTGGGGTCAGGTATATGGGAGCTACGAGGGGTACGATATGTCCGCCACAGAGCTTTATGGGCGATGTCGAGTGGGCATTCATCACCATATCCTTGAGCTGGCTATTGGTGTATTCGCGTTTCAGTCGGGACTGCTCGTCGCGTCCTGTCAGTCTGATTTGCTGCGAGAGTATGCGGTCAGCCTTGATAGTGGCCGAGTTGCCACGCTTGGCAAGCACTTCCTTTGCCTTTTTGAAATACGTCTGCAGGTCATCGTAATCGTATTTTCCACTGAAGGGCTCGAGTCCGGTCACTTTGGTTATTACGCTGAGATTTTTCTTCACCACGTCCATGTGGGCAGGATTAGGAGTGCCGTTCTTGTCTCTTTCGCTGCGCATGGTCTCCGTTTGCGACTCCAGCTCGTAGAGGAAGGCATTCTGGTAGTACATGGCTTCATACTTCTCACGGTTCTGCTCGAAGTAGGTGTCTTCAAAGCCGTTGTGGGCGAAAGTTTCTACAGCCAGAGCCTCGTAAGCCCATCTCGATGGAATCAAGTTGCCGATGGCAGGCACATTGCCCGTACGGCTCTGTGGGGCGAGGTCCTTAAAATCGACGACTACACCGCATAGTAGTATCTGTGGTATAAGCAGAATCGGAATCGTGATATATATGGCCACGATGCTGCTCATACACTGGCTCAGTAACAGGCCTGTCAGGTTGCTAAGCAGCGAAATGGCAAACAGTACTCCCCACCATGTCATAGTCATACCGTGCAGCCCCATAATCGAGTTGCCAATCAAGACGAATATAAGGGTCTGTATCAGCGACACTCCGGCGGAGTAGATAATCTTGCTCAGGATATAGCTGTAGTAGTTCAGGTGGAGGAACTTCTCGCGTTTGAGTAGGGTACGCTCATGGATAATCTCTTCGGCCGACGAACTCATGCCGATGAAAGCAGCCACGATGACGGCCATAAACATGTACGACACGAAATTCTTGTTGTCCATCAGCGTATATCCGCTCTCTGGAGCATATCGGGTGAGCAGGGCGCAGATGACAGCCAGTACCGGTGCTACCAGCGAGGTCACCATCAGATATTGCACGTTGGTCATCTTGGTGCGTACGTTGCGCTCCAAGAATATCATCAGCTGCTTTACTGCACCGGGCTTGCACTGTCTCGTCTCGGGTATGTCAGATACCTTGGGCTCCTCGTTGTCGTGGGTGCTCCCAGCCTTGTCGTTCATGTATATCTCGTTCCACTGCTGCGGAGAGACCTTGCGCTCCGAGCTTTGCATACCCGAACTGTCCAAAGCCTTCTCGTCGATGATATTCAATACCACCTCGGGGTTGAGATTGCCACACGTCGGACACATGCTCGTATCGGCATCGGCATAGCCAGCAGCCTGCTTGAAATACGTGATGGCGTCAATGGGGTTGCCGTCATACACAGGGTAGCCCCCCTTGTCGAGCAGCCACAGGCGGTCAAACAGCTTGTACACGTCGCTGCTGGGCTGGTGAATGTTGACGACAATCAGCCTTCCCCTATACGTCTGCTCTTTGAGGAGGTTGATGACCATCTCCGTGTCGGCACTCGACAGTCCGCTCGTGGGCTCGTCAAGGAAAAGCACCGCAGGCTCGCGAATGAGCTCTAAGGCTATGTTCAGACGTTTGCGCTGTCCGCCCGATATGGTCTTGTTGAGAGGTGAGCCCACCTTGAGGTCGGCCGTAGCCTCAAGCCCAAGGTCGTGCAGGGTCTTGTCCACACGCTCATTGAGCTCCTGCTCTGTCATGCCGTCAAAACACAGTCTTGCCGTATACCAGAGATTTTCCTTCACAGTAAGCTCCTCGATGAGCAGGTCGTCTTGTGGCACGAAGCCTATGAGTCTCTGCGTTTCCTCCTCACGGATAGAATGCCCATTGATAGTGATGCTCCCAGACTGAGGCACGATGTTGCCGTTTAGCAGGTTCAGCAGGGTGGTCTTGCCCGAGCCGCTCCCGCCCATTATCGCCAGCAGCGTGCCGCTTTTCAGAGTGAACGAGAAGTCATGTATGCCATTATCCGTGTGGGGGAAGCGGAAGTCGATATTGCGGGCTGCAAAGCTGATACACTGTCCCTTGCCTGAGGTCGAATCGTGCACGAACTCCTCCGACAGGGTAGAGTAGTAGAGAGGCAAGGCGTTTTTAGCCTTCAGTACTCCGCTCTTCTGCATTATCTGGAATGCTCCACGCAATACTGGCACATCGTTGAGCAGCAGCTCGTCGTGTCCCGTAAACGTAAATACCAGGATATTCAGCCTGCATATAAACATTGTCTTGAGTACACCATCACCCAAATTGCGAAAACGCACGTTGCCTCCGTAGCCACACCTATCGCTCTCCCTGTCTTCGGAGACAAACGTATAAAAGTCGTCCAGTGTTGCATCGTCGACATGCAGCTTGGCAGCGATGCCTCTCATCATATCCTTTTCGGCATTGTTGAGACCGTCTACGCCGCAGAACTCCATGAGACGCAAGACCATCAGCGTCTCCTCCTTCGAAGAAATCTTGCCATGCAGCCCCATGCAGATATTATCCACGACAGGGTCAATGTCCAAGTCCTCGCTCATGGTGTAGAGCTCCGTCAAGTTGTCAAACATCTCGAGCCACATACCCGTATCTCTGATACCAAAATGCCGGTGCAGATACGAGTCGAGTACGATGCGGGACTCTGCAAAGTCCACCTTCCCCTTGATGCAGCAGGCCGCAAACAGATTAATTAGGCTCGAAAGGATAATGTCATTCATACGTACACTTCATGCGTATATAATATACAACTTCGGGCGCAAAGTTACGAATAAGCGAGCGGAAAAGCAAATAAAGCT
>CALZJL010000250.1 GCA_945787625.1 uncultured Prevotellaceae bacterium | reverse complement strand
AGGATATTATTAGCAGTTCTCGTTGAAGTACTTGATAGTACGAACCATCTGAGATGTGTAAGAGTTCTCGTTGTCATACCATGATACAACCTGTACCTGATATGTGTCCTCGTCAATCTTGGCAACCATAGTCTGAGTTGCGTCGAAGAGAGAACCGTACTTCATGCCGATGATGTCGCTTGAAACAATCTCGTCCTCAGTATAGCCGTAAGACTCAGTCTGAGCAGCCTTCATGGCAGCGTTGATGCCTTCCTTAGTGATATCCTTACCCTTAACTACAGCTACGAGAATAGTAGTAGAGCCAGTTGGAGTTGGGATACGCTGTGCAGAACCGATGAGCTTGCCGTTCAACTCGGGGATAACAAGACCGATAGCCTTGGCAGCACCTGTAGAGTTAGGAACGATGTTCTGTGCACCTGCACGTGAACGACGGAGGTCACCCTTACGCTGTGGGCCGTCGAGGATCATCTGGTCGCCTGTGTAAGCGTGGATAGTGCTCATGATACCGCTCTGGATTGGAGCGTATGCGTGGAGAGCAGCAGCCATAGGAGCCAAGCAGTTTGTTGTGCAAGAAGCAGCAGAGATGACCTTATCCTCAGGAGTCAGAGTCTTGTGGTTTACGTTGTAAACGATGGTTGGGAGATCGTTGCCTGCAGGAGCAGAGATGACAACCTTCTTTGCACCAGCTACGAGGTGAGCCTCAGCCTTAGCCTTAGATGTGTAGAAACCTGTGCACTCCAAAACAACGTCTACGTTGTTTGCAGCCCATGGGCACTTTGTTGCATCAGCCTCAGCAGAGATCTTAATCTCCTTGCCGTCAACGATGATTGAGTTGTCTGTAGCCTCTACAGTATGCTTGCCCTCGCCAAACTTGCCGGCGAAACCACCCTGTGCTGTATCGTACTTCAGCAAGTGAGCCAACATCTTTGGAGATGTCAAGTCGTTGATTGCTACTACTTCATAACCCTCAGCCTCGAACATCTGACGGAAAGCGAGGCGACCGATACGACCGAAGCCGTTGATAGCTACTTTTGTTGCCATTGGTTTAAAAATGTTTAAAAGTTAGTTACTTATGTTTTTAATCACTATTTTTACATTATTATTATATCAACGGGGACTGAACTACCCGCAATTGCAGTAATGAGCACTCTTGCATGCTACCATGATGATGCCTGCCAGCACCACGAGGAGATAAATTACGCACTCTCTTCTCATTTTTTTTTATTTTTACGTCACAAATTTACAAAATTCTTTTTATATTCGCATTCTGAAAAGCGAGAAATTTTTCAAACTATACTCAAACATAACATCTAAATTACAAATTTATGGCAAAAACAAGCTTTTTGAAGGACTTCAAGGACTTCGCAATGAAGGGTAACGTCGTTGATATGGCTGTCGGTGTAATCATCGGTGGAGCATTCGGCAAAATCGTGACCAGCATCGTTAACAACATCATCATGCCACCCATCGGAGTAATCACAGGCGGCGTAGACTTCACCAATCTGAAGCTCACCATCAAGGAGGCCGTGACCGAGGGCGAGACAGTCGTCTCAGAGGCCGTTACGCTCAACTACGGACAGTTTATCCAGGACGTGGTAGACTTCCTCATCATCGCATTCTGCATCTTCCTCCTGGTGAAGGGCATCGCGCAGTTCAACCGCAAGAAGGAAGAGCCTGCCGCACCAGCACCAGCTCCGGAGCCAAGTGCCGAAGAGAAGCTGCTGACCGAGATTCGTGACCTTTTGAAAAACAGATAAGATTGTAACATCAACAGAGGAGGGAACAAGCTTCCCTCCTCATTAGCATCTTCAGACATACTTATGGACAGCAGGACACGATTGCTCCTTGGCGACGAGGCCATGGAGAGGATTGCACAGGCACGAGTCATAGTGTTTGGCACGGGAGGCGTGGGTAGCTGGTGCGCAGAATGCTTGCTTAGGAGCGGCATACGCAGGATAACCCTCGTAGACTGCGACAAGGTTGCCCCAAGCAACTGCAACCGTCAGCTGATGGCCACATCAAAGACCATAGGCATGGTCAAAGTCGAAGCCCTGCGCCAACGCCTGCTCGACATCGCTCCCGAGGCAGAAATACACGCTCTCGAAAAGTTTTTCTGCAAAGATAACGCCCATGAGTTCGGACTCGAAGGCTATGATTATATCATCGACGCCATCGACTCGCTCCGGGACAAGGCCGAACTGATACTCCGTGCCACCTCCCTACCCGCCTCCGTCACGTTTATCTCGTCGATGGGAGCAGCTCTACGCATCGACCCCTTCAAAGTCAGAGAGGCAGAATTTTGGAACGTCAAGGGCGATGCCTTGGCAAAGGCTTTGCGCAACAGGTTCAAGAAAGACAAGATCTTCCCAAGCCGCAAGTTCAGATGCGTGTACAGCGAAGAGCAGCCCATGCCCAACAAAGGGCAGACTACGGAAACGAGTGACACGCTCGTAGGCAGCAAAGTACACGTCAACGGCTCGATATGTCAGGTCACAGCCGTCTTCGGTATGTGTATCGCCTCGATGGTGATAAAAGATTTAGCCTTGTAGAGAAAAAAGGTCGCCAAGGGGAGACCACAGAGAGGCGAAGTGTTACAGTTACAGATAATACAGAAAAAAAATCGAGTGACAACATCTCCTTATATATATATAATTAATTAATATATAAATATATATATATAGTATAGAAAAAAGTCACACTCGAAATAAAGTGCTGTAACAACTGTAATTGTCACAAAACGCAATTTCTCTTCCATCTAACAAGCACATTTACAGCGAGATATTATTTCCTCTACAAGGTTTCCTCACAAAGTCGGAGCGTGACCGAGAGGCAAAAATCCCGTATCCAGCCCCCCATAGGAAGGGATTTCGGGGCATACCGACCCACTATTTT
>CALZJL010000249.1 GCA_945787625.1 uncultured Prevotellaceae bacterium | reverse complement strand
GCATGAGGGGGCAAAAAGGGGGTATTTTCACCCTACGAGGCCTCGTCTGACATGGTCTGAAACTGCCTCAGAAGCCCAAAAACCCTTTCTGCGCCTCAAAGGGGCTCCGTCTTAAAAGCACGAAAACTGAGAAAAACGACACTTTTAGGGTAGATAGTGTGGGTAGAGTCAATCTTTCAGGATAAAAGCGTCAGAAAACTGCGTTTTTACTTTTCTCGCTTCACGTTCTATAAATTCAGGCCTCGTGTTTTGATTAAACACCATGCAAAATCTGACTTTACTTAATACTTAATACTCAAAAGTCGAAGCCACACCCCCCTGTCTTTCTCGCGCGTATATAAAGGTCAAAATAGTACCTTATTAATTATTATTTATGTATAATGTATGAGGTTATAAGGTTTTTAGGTTATAAGGTTATGAGGTTGGGTTGTTGTTTAGTTTTTTGGTTGGATTTCATCCGACCTTTTCTGCGCTCGGCAGAGTAAGCAAGCTTCCTCTGCTCTTGCTTAACGAAAACGTTGTTTTGTTGGTTTGTTGGTTGTTTTGTCTGTTGGTGGTAACGACTCCAAGAGGGGGGACTCTCTTCGAGTTTTGAGTATTAAGTATTAAGTAAAGTCAAACACTAAGCGCATCCCGAACTCATCCCGAACGTATCCCGCACTCAACAACAATCAACCAACTAAACAACTAAATAACAAAAAAAATTTGTTTTTCCGCTCGCTTATTCGTAACTTTGCAGAGGAATGAGAGAATATGAGATTGCTTTTAAGGTGAGAGTGTGCAGCGTGGCGGAGCTTGATGCCCGCGATGCTGAGCTCATTGATGCTGCTATGCGAGCTACGGAGACCAGCTATAGTCCGTACAGCCATTTCGAGGTTGGAGCGGCTATCAGGCTGGAGAGCGGCGAGATTGTCGTGGGTAGCAATCAGGAGAATGCTTCGTACCCTGTGGGGTGCTGTGCTGAGCGTACGGCTTTGTTTTGGTGCGGTGCGAACCGTCGCGACGAGATCATCGAGGCTATTGCTATTGCGGCTCGTACGGGGGGCGAGTTTACGGGCGATGTGACGGGGCCTTGCGGCATGTGTCGTCAGGCGTTGATTGAGGTGGAGCACAAGCAGGGGTCGCCTATACGTCTCTTGCTCTATGGGACGAAGGGGGTTCATATCGTGGAGAGCATCGAAAGCATCGTGCCTTTCAGCTTTTATTCAGATAGTCTTAGTTTATGATTACACTTTCGAATATTTGTGTACAGTTCGGCAAGAGAGTGCTGTACAAGGATGTGAACATGAAGTTCACGAATGGTAACATCTATGGTGTTATTGGTGCCAACGGGGCGGGCAAGTCTACGCTGCTGAAGGCTATTAGTGGTGAGTTGGAGCCTACTAAGGGTAGTGTGGAGCTTGGTGCTGGCGAGCGTCTGAGTGTGCTTAGTCAGGACCACTTCCAGTATGATCAGGAGACGGTGCTCAATACGGTTCTCATGGGTCATACGACGATGTGGGAGGTGATGAAGGAGCGTGAGGTTCTCTATTCGAAGTCTGACTTTTCGGACGAGGATGGCATTCGTGTGGCTGAGCTTGAGGACAAGTTTGCCGAGATGGGCGGATATACGGCGGAGAGCGATGCTGCGGCTCTGCTGAGCGGTCTGGGTATCAAGGAGGACAAGCATTATCAGCTCATGGGCGAGCTCTCGGGCAAGGAGAAGGTGCGTGTGATGTTGGCAAAGGCTCTTTTTGGCAATCCTGACAACCTGCTGCTCGATGAGCCTACGAATGACCTCGACCTCGACACGGTTCAATGGCTTGAGGGATATCTGAGCGAGTTTGAGCATACGGTGTTGGTGGTGAGCCACGACCGTCACTTCCTCGACAGCGTTTGTACGCATACGGTGGATATTGATTTCGGCAAGGTGACGATGTTTGCGGGCAACTATTCGTTCTGGTATGAGTCTTCGCAGCTGGCTCTCCGTCAGGCGCAGAATCAGAAGGCTAAGGCTGAGGAGAAGAAGAGGGAGCTGGAGGAGTTTATACGTCGTTTTAGCGCGAATGTGGCTAAGAGCAAGCAGACGACTTCGCGCAAGAAGATGCTCGAAAAGCTCAACGTCGATGACATTCAGCCCTCTACGCGTAAGTACCCGGGGATCATCTTCCAGATGGAGCGTGAGCCTGGCAACCAGATTCTTGAGGTGAAGGATCTCAAGGCTACGATGGACGACGGGACGGTATTGTTCGATCATGTCAGCTTTAACATCGAGAAGGGCGAGAAGGTGGTGTTCCTCTCGCATGACCCGCGTGCGATGACGGCTTTGTTTGAGATTATCAATGGCAACCGTGAGGCTCAGGGGGGCTCGTTCAGTTGGGGTGTGACGATTACTACGGCCTATCTGCCGGTGGACAATACGGAGTTTTTCCAGAGTGAGAAGAATCTGGTGGACTGGCTGAGCCAGTATGGTGAAGGCAACGAGGTTTACTTCAAGGGTTTCCTCGGGCGTATGCTCTTCTCGGGCGAGGAGGTGCTTAAGAAGGTGAATGTGTTGTCGGGCGGTGAGAAGATGCGTTGTATGATAGCGCGTATGCAGCTCAAGAATGCTAATTGCCTGATCTTGGACACGCCGACGAACCATCTTGACCTTGAGTCGATTCAGGCTTTCAACAATAATTTGAAGTTGTTTAAGGGTAATATCTTGTTCTCAAGTCATGACCATGAGTTTATCCAGACGGTGGCTAATCGTATCATCGAGCTTACTCCGAATGGTACGATTGACAAGCTGATGGAGTACGACGAGTATATCTCGGACGAGAAAATCAAGGAGGCTAAGGAGAGGCTTTACTCTTGATTTGGCATTTTATCAGTCATTTTGTCATAAGGAGTGTGTCACTTTGACGTGTGGCACGCTCTTTGTGTCATATTTGTAG
>CALZJL010000248.1 GCA_945787625.1 uncultured Prevotellaceae bacterium | reverse complement strand
TAGTCGAGTCCATAACCCAGAATGAAGTCATTGGGAATCTCCATAGCAGCATAGCGAATATCGATCTTCACCTGCAGACATTCGGGTTTGACAAAGAAAGAGCACACGTTGATGCTACGAGGATTCTGCGCACGCAGAGTCTCCATCATGTGAGCCATCGTAATGCCGCTCTCCACGATGTCCTCCACGATAATGATGTCCCTGTCTGTAATGTCCATGCCCAGCCCGATGACCTCGCGCACGGTACCCGTAGACTCAGTACCCTCATACGAAGCCAGTTTGACAAACGAAATCTGGCAAGGCAACGATATCTCGCGCATGAGATCAGCAGCAAACATAAACGAACCGTTGAGCACGGCGAGAAAGACCGGTTCACGCCCAGCGTAGTCAGCATTAATCTTCGCTGCGACACGACACACAGCCTCCTTTATTTGCACTTCGGATATGCTTGGATAAAATTCGCGGTCCAAGACCTTTATCGTATTCATGAGAACCAGTTAGATTACTTATCGAAAATGTTAGATTATTCGCGCCAAAGTTACGAAATATTTTTGTATATTTGCCACGTAAATATCAAAAAATGCACTATGAAACACACATTTGCTTACTTATGTGCCCTACTTGCCATGACAGCCACAACACCCGACAAGGCGTTCGCCCAGACTCAAGTCAGCCCCTTCGTCCCAGGCTCTACGGTGGAAGGAGTGTGCTACTATCTACCCCGGACAGCCCTGCGCATCGTAGTCACAGCCGAGCGGGAGATACAAAGTCCGGGAGAACTAAATCAGTACGCCTTCAAATATATGCGTATCAACGACGCCCCGTCAGAAGCTTCGGAGCGTTGGAGCATCACAGACATCCAGCTGCACCCATACGGAGTCCCCGACCGCGCAAAAGCGTATAGCATCGCCCTGCGAGGACGCACCGTGGCGCCCCTCGTCAGCCTGAGCCGCGAAGGCATCATACTCGGCATCAACGCAGACATCACCGAGACCCAGCTCCCAGCTCCCCCACAAGGCAAGTCAGCACCAGAGCGACGCGACCCACGCAAACTCATGAACAGAGAAATGCTCCAAGTCACATCACCCTCCAAACTCGCCGAACTCGTAGCACAAGAGATCTACGACATACGCGAATCGCGCAACGCACTTATACGAGGCGAGGCAGACAACACCCCCAAAGACGGAGAGCAGCTGAAGCTCATGATCAGCAAACTCGACGAACAGGAAGAAGCATACACAGGAATGTTTTGCGGCACTATCCGGAAATCCACCCACGTCTTCACCCTCGAATACATACCCGAAGCCCAGCACGACAAGGATATCCTCTTCCGCTTCTCAAGCAAGTTAGGGCCACTCGCAGCCGACGACCTCGCCGGAGAGCCCGTATACGTGAGCGTCAAATGCACCGAGACACTACCCCAAGCCGTACACGACGAGCGAGCCGATGCCAAGAAAGAGAAGATGCAGCAAGGAGTCCACTACAACGTACCCGTGCTGACCAACATCGACATATTCACCCCCCAACAGAAATACGCCACGCTCTCCGTCCCAATGGCACAGTTCGGACGCACAGAAATCCTGTCCAACACCCTGTTTGACAAGAAGACCACCACCCAAGTCACCTTCTTCCAAAGCACCGGGGCAGTCAAAGACGTAGTGGAGTGAAGCCATGATAGTCTACCCTACCCCAGCATCAATCCTGGCCCTTACCACAGGGCGCGACGAGAAACCCACCAACGAAGCCGAAGACGTAGTCATTCTCCCCACCGCGTGCGTCAACACAGGAGCGTCATGCTATCCGCTCGCCCTGCCACGCCAGACCCACACAGCCCACGTAGAATACACCGACGCACCCGAGAGACACCCCAACACCGATGCCGTCTGGACAGACCGCAGAGGGCTCGCTCTGGCCGTAAAGACAGCAGACTGCATACCAGTCCTACTCTACGACGAAAACGCAGGACTCATAGCAGCAATCCATGCCGGCTGGAAAGGCACCGTACAATACATCGTCCGCAACACCATCACAGCGATGTACCCCACGTCCACCGCCGCACCCAAGCCACACCTCCGCGCCATCATCGGTCCAGGCATCTCCCTCACATCATTTGAAGTCGGCGATGAAGTCTACGATAGGTTTGCACAGGCAGGCTTCCCCATGCAACGCATAGCCCGACGATACGTCAATACATCAGACCCCAAGTCACACAAATGGCACATTGACCTCTACGAAGCAAACCGCTGGATACTCGAAGAGTGTGGCGTGACACGCGAGAATATACACATAGACGGCACAGACACACTCTCAGCCAAGTCACTATACTCAGCCCGACGTGAATCAATAAACACAGGAAGAAACTACAACCTGATCCTAAGACTTTGAGGCCGTTCGGTCACTTGTCTTTTCACAAATCACAAATCACAAAACTCAAAGCCACCTCCCCCCCTGGGTGATATTTGGTTATTTAGTTATTTGGTTGTTTGGTTGGAACTACTGGGGCTCAAACTACCAATTGTTATACAACCAACAAAACGACTAAACAACAAAAAAAAAACTAAACAATACATTATATATAAATAAAAATTAATAATGTATTATTTTAACCTTATATACGCGCGAGAGAGACAAGGAGGGGGGGGGTGGCTTTGAGTTTTGTGATTTGTGATTTGTGAAAAGACGTTTAGGGGCAGCACTCCGCATACAAATATAGCGTACATCCCGAACTCATCCCGAAGGCTTAGCCAACAACCAACCAACAAAGAAACCTTATAACCTAATAACCTCACAAGCGAAGCGACCTCAAAACCTTACAAATAAACCTCGTCTTGTCAACATAGTAGCAGTCATCTTCGCGGACTGCCACGAAGTTCATCATTCCGTATGGTATGCGCTTTGCCTTGGTATTCATCGTTTTGT